>NZ_LGSU01000131.1 GCF_002260545.1 Hydrocoleum sp. CS-953
AAGAAGCAAGAAGGAAGAAGCAAGAAGGAAGAAGTTTTTTAGTTAACATGAAAACCGCTATAATTTTTAGAATCTCCAAGTAGTTCTCGTAAGAATTACCCAAAGAGTATCATTTCTATCATCATGTTCCGGTTTTGTCTCGATGAAAAAGCCATTGGTAATATTTATATTATTTGTAATCTGATAATCGTAGAAAAGTTGAAATTGTATAGAGGTATCTGGGTCATCTTCACCATTATCAATATATGTTACTTTTGGTTGTTGACCAACAGAAAAACCTAACATTCCATTTTCAAAGAATAAGTCATCTATAGCTACTGTTACTGCCCAATGCCAAATATCTGCTTCATCTCCTTGGCGATCGCCTGTTTCTGCTTCAGCATTGCTATAACCAACCCAACCAGCAATAGTAAATGCTGCCCATCGATAGCTACTTTGGAATCCAAAATGGTCTGCTGAAGTTGCTACTTTGCCAAAAGGTTGTTGAGCATTTTGGCTACCTGTAAAACCAGCTACATTAACTAAATCCGCCGTATAATATGCTCTTACATAAGCAAAAGAAATATCCAAATCTTGGTTGAGTGAAGCAGTAAACTGAGCATAACCACTGTAGGTACCATTAAAAATTCCACCACCCTCTCTCGGATCGTTCACTGTACCAGTACCACCACCAGGGGCACCTCCAAGATAGGCTAAATCTAATCTCAAGTTATCGTTAATTTGATAACTATAACCCAAACCAGCACCCCCTACTTGAATATATATGGTGGGGTTGTAAGCTGGAAATAGAGCAAGAGAACCTTTTGTACCACTTACCAGTTTAGGATTAAGGGCAGGAGCCATCAAGTCAAAGTCAAGTCCAGCAGCTCCAAGATAAAGACTCATTTTATCGTTGAGGGGAAAAATATAATAGACTTCGGTTAATCTTGCCAGATCATTGGTGTCAAAACCGAAGTTAAATAAGGTTGTATTTGTTTGTGTTCCTCCACTAACCCCTGGCAACCTTCCTGCTCTGAGTCTAGTTCTGAGGAAGTCTTGTCCTGTGAAGCTAGTATCAAAGTTTAATGTTACGGCATGGCCAAAAGATGTCTGAATGTTTTGAGTAGTTACAGTTGCTCCTTCTTCATCTTCACTACTGAAAACATCATATAGAGCGAAAATTACTTCTCCTTTGAGCAAAGTTGTGGTAGAAAATTGATTAGCTTCGAGAATATCTGTCCTTGTTTCTAGAGCATTCAAGCGGGATNTTTGAGTAGTTACAGTTGCTCCTTCTTCATCTTCACTACTGAAAACATCATATAGAGCGAAAATTACTTCTCCTTTGAGCAAAGTTGTGGTAGAAAATTGATTAGCTTCGAGAATATCTGTCCTTGTTTCTAGAGCATTCAAGCGGGATTTAATATCGGCTATTTCTATGGCAAAATCTTCTTGTAATCTTTGGCTTTTTGCTAAGTCTGATTGAGAAATATAACCTTCATCAAATTCTTCAATCAGACTTTGAATCACTTGTAAACATTCGTTGAGATTTGCTGCAAATTCGTAACGACTGATGGCTCTATTACCACTAAATGTATAATTTGGGGAGGCTAATAGACAACCGTAACGTTCTGCTAATCCTTGGAGGGCACTGTAGGCCCAATCTGTGGGTAGGACATCACTAAGTTGATTGACAGAGTTAACTCTTTCTAAGAAGGGAGATATTTCAGAAGGTTGGTTGAGTTGGTTATATTGTTCTATTTGTCCTAAAGTATCGTTAGTTTGCCCCTTGACTGTAGAGGTTTCCTGGTTGGAGTTGGCAAGTGGTTGAGATTTTACAGGTTGGTTGAGTGAGTTGTAGTTCTCTATTTTTTCTAAAATTTGGGCAGTTTGGTTAATATCTTGACTTGATACTTGTTTTTCGGCTTTACTACTAGGAGTAATAGATAAAACAAATGCCATTCCTAGAAGTAAGGGAAAAATTACAACATAATGTTTACATCCCATATTTTAAATTTGATAATTTTATTGGTGGTAAAAAAAACATTATGATTTTAATACGCAAAGTTCATTAATTGATAATCAAAACTGTTTCTAATTATTAATTATTAATTGTTGAAGAGAGGTTTTAAACCGAATTGATTAATTATCAATTATCCATTGGTAAAGCGTTTTGAATATTAACAGAACTTACGCAGAGGTACTATATATAGAGTCCAAAAACTATAACGTTATAGTTTTGAACACTATATACATGATA
>NZ_LGSU01001310.1 GCF_002260545.1 Hydrocoleum sp. CS-953
CAGCTCAATTTAACTATTTATGAAGTTCTCACGAAACGAACAGAATATTAATTGTACAAATTATGACTACAAATTTACCCCAAGTTAATACATCTGCTGTGCAAGCAGGTGGTAAACTGAGTTTCTTTGAAAAATATCTGACTGTTTGGGTAGCATTGTGCATTTTTGCAGGTATAGCTTTGGGTAAAATATTTCCTGGTGTGGCAAAAACATTAGATGCTATGAGCATTTATCAAGTATCTATCCCCATTGCTATATGTCTATTTTTTATGATGTATCCGATCATGGTGAAAATAGACTTTACCCAAGCTAAAAATGCTGCCCGCGCCCCTAAACCTGTAATCTTAACATTAGTTGTAAATTGGGCAATTAAACCTTTTACAATGGTAGCATTTGCCCAATTTTTTCTGGGTTGGTTATTTCGCTCGCTGCTAACAGGTACAGAAATATTGCGCGGTACAGAAGTAGCTATTGCCGACTCTTACATTGCTGGCACAATATTACTAGGTATCGCACCTTGTACGGCAATGGTATTAATGTGGGGTTATCTTTCCTACAGTAACCAGGGTCACACATTAGTAATGGTGGCAATTAATTCCTTGACAATGTTGTTTTTGTATGCTCCACTTGGGCGATGGTTGTTGTCAGCAAATAACTTAACTGTGCCTTGGGAAACTATTGTTTTATCAGTGCTAATTTATGTGGGCTTTCCTCTAGCTGCTGGAATGTATAGTCGTTACTGGATTTTTAAATATAAAGGAAAAGCTTGGTTTGAACGTAAGTTTCTCAAATATTTAAGTCCTGTTTCTACTGCTGCATTATTGATAACTTTAGTTTTGTTATTTGCTTTTAAGGGTGAATTAATTGTAGAAAATCCATTTCATATATTATTAATAGCAGTACCACTATTTATCCAGACTAACTTTATTTTCTTGATTGCTTATGTAGCAGCTTTGAAAATGAATTTACATTACGAAGATGCTGCACCTGCTGCTTTAATTGGAGCAAGTAATCATTTTGAAGTAGCGATCGCCACTGCGGTGACTCTATTTGGCTTAAATTCTGGAGCTGCATTAGCAACGGTAGTGGGAGTATTAATAGAAGTACCAGTAATGTTGATGTTGGTGGAAGTTTGTCAACGTACAGCTTTTTGGTTTCCTCGCGAACCAGAAAAAGCTACATTAATTGACCCCCGTTGTTGTAAGTCTCAGTAACTCAAGCATCTTGCTTGCTCATCCTTCCGGCAGGGTATTTCATTAGCGCGTGTGGCATTTGTGTTTTACAGGCAAGATACCTGTGTTACATATACCTAGACAGGCAAGATGCCTGTGTTACAGATGTAACTGAATATCAAGAAAAGGAAAACTAACAATGGAAGAACAAACAACTCAACCGATAGCAGAAAACTTGTGGTGGGTAATTCCAGGTAAACTAGCAGGAGTGCGCAAACCAACAGAAGAAGAGTTGCCAGAATTACAAAGATTAGGTATTGGAGCAATAGTCTCTGTAATGGACGACCCTTCTAATTTAGAACTTTATGAGCAAGCTAACTTACCTCATCTATGGTTACCAATAAAAGGAGGAACTGCACCAAGTAAAGAACAAGTTCAAAAATTACAGGATTTCATTGATAGTCAAAATCATGCAGTTGCAATTCATTGCACCAATGGCAAAAGACGAACAGCTACTGCTCTTGCCGGGTATTTGATTAATTCTGGATCATCCTATGAGAAGACAATGGAGATTATTTTAACAGCAAATCCAGAAATTGATTTACGGGAATCTCAAAGTACCTTTTTGCAAGATTTAGCCAAAAATTAAGTTGTTTAAATCTAGGACTTACGCAGGCGAACCCAGAAACCGGGTTTATCCTAGACGTCTATTGATCAAAACAATGATTTACCCTAGAAACCGGGTTTCTTTCCGTAAGTGCTAAAATCGTTGAATTAAAGGAATAAAAAAATGTCTATTCTCAAAACTCATATTGCTCTAACAGCATCCAACCTAGAAAACTCGGTTGAATTTTATCAAGCTTTGTTTGGAGTTGCACCAGTTAAGTATAAATCTGATTACGCAAAATTTGATATTGCTAACCCACCACTAAATCTTACTCTTAACTTAGGGGAAAATGTGCAACCAGGTGGAAAATTAGACCACTTGGGAATACAGGTAGAAACTTCCCAGGAAGTAGCAGCAGCAATTGAGAGATTTAAGATTTCTGGATTATTAATATTTGAGGAACATAATACAGACTGCTGTTATGCAATTCAAGATAAAGTTTGGGTTACAGATCCCGATGGCAACCGTTGGGAAGTGTTTGTGGTGAAAGTGGGAGATACTGCACCAGAAAAAAATCTAGTTGTTAGTGTTGAGTCAAATTTAGAAGCATCCACTTGTTGTCAATAAAATTCAATGGTTATGAAACAAGAAAATGAAACGAGTAATGTTTGTGTGCCGGAAAAATTCTGCCCGTTCCCAAATGGCAGAAGCATTTGCTCATAGTCTAGATCCAGATGGAAAATTTACTTTTGTAAGTGCAGGCTTAGAAGAGAGTTCAGTTCATCCACTCACCATTCAGGTTATATCTGAAGTTGGAATTGATATTTGTCAGCAAACTTCTAAAAGAATAGANAAGAAAATGAAACGAGTAATGTTTGTGTGCCGGAAAAATTCTGCCCGTTCCCAAATGGCAGAAGCATTTGCTCATAGTCTAGATCCAGATGGAAAATTTACTTTTGTAAGTGCAGGCTTAGAAGAGAGTTCAGTTCATCCACTCACCATTCAGGTTATATCTGAAGTTGGAATTGATATTTGTCAGCAAACTTCTAAAAGAATAGATAGTTTCAACTCTCAAGATTTTGATGTTGTTGCTTCTATGTGTGGTTGTGGATCTATGTTACCTGTAGAATGGCTAATGGTTCAGGAATTTCAGGAGTGGGAAGTTTCTGATCCTGAAGGCAATTCTGTTGAGACCTTTCGTCAAGCTCGAGAGCAAGTAAAACAACAGGTAGAATATTTATTGATGTTCCTGCGTCTTAAAATGAGTAGAAATGTTTGAACAAAACTCCAATGGAACAGTTTCAAGAAAAACCGGAAATTTTTATGCAAGTGNGTTGAGACCTTTCGTCAAGCTCGAGAGCAAGTAAAACAACAGGTAGAATATTTATTGATGTTCCTGCGTCTTAAAATGAGTAGAAATGTTTGAACAAAACTCCAATGGAACAGTTTCAAGAAAAACCGGAAATTTTTATGCAAGTGCAGGCAGATTTACCAAAACTTGTAGTATACTGACACACCTACAATATTGCAATAGTAGGGGCGGGTTCCACGTTAAATTAATGAATTTAAGCATTAGATGAAATCAACCCGCCCCAAAATCTAACGCACAAAATTAGTTATGTCAGTCTAGTAGGTTATTTTCATAAATTTTAGTTGTTAAAACACCCTTTAAAGGAGGAAAAAATATGGCAATACGCATAGGAATAAATGGATTTGGTCGCATGGGAAGGTTAGGACTCCGTGCGGCTTGGGGATGGCCGGAACTAGAGTTTGTTCACATTAATGAAATTAAAGGAGGTACGGCAGCAGCAGCACATTTACTCAAGTTTGATTCTGTACATGGCAGGTGGTTGCCGGAAGTTGAAGCAGGAGAGGAGCAAGTAATAATTGATGGTAAACCTCTCAGTTTCAGTGACTATTCTCAACCAGGTGAAGTACCTTGGGAAAAATTTGGTGTTGATATTGTGTTGGAATGTTCTGGCAAGTTTAGGACTAAAAGCACCCTCGAACCTTACTTTGAGCATGGTGTCAAAAAGGTGATTGTGGCAGCACCAGTTAAAGAAGAAGCTTTAAATGTAGTCATGGGTGTCAACGATCATCTCTATGAACCTGAAAAACACAATTTACTCACAGCAGCTTCTTGTACTACTAACTGTTTAGCTCCAGTAGTAAAAGTAATTCACGAAGGATTAGGAATTAAACATGGAGTTATTACTACTATCCATGACAATACGAATACTCAGATTATTGTTGATGCACCTCATAAAGATTTGCGTCGTGCCAGAGCTACAAGTCTTTCACTGATTCCTACTACAACCGGATCGGCAACAGCGATCGGACTAATTTATCCAGAGCTTAACGGTAAGTTGAATGGTTTAGCAGTACGAGTTCCTTTGTTGAATGCTTCTTTGACAGACTGTGTATTTGAAGTGGTTCGCCCTACCACAGTAGGAGAAATTAACAGTTTATTGGAAACTGCTTCAAAACAAGAACCACTGAAAGGAATTTTGGGTTATGAAGAACGTCCTTTAGTTTCCGTTGACTATAAAGATGATCCTCGCTCTTCTATTATTGATGCTCTCTCAACAATTGTAGTAGACGAAACCCAAGTGAAAATTTTGGCTTGGTATGACAATGAATGGGGTTATGCTAACCGTATGGTAGAGTTAGCTCGAAAAGTAGCTTTGAGTCTGTAGNTTTGAAGTGGTTCGCCCTACCACAGTAGGAGAAATTAACAGTTTATTGGAAACTGCTTCAAAACAAGAACCACTGAAAGGAATTTTGGGTTATGAAGAACGTCCTTTAGTTTCCGTTGACTATAAAGATGATCCTCGCTCTTCTATTATTGATGCTCTCTCAACAATTGTAGTAGACGAAACCCAAGTGAAAATTTTGGCTTGGTATGACAATGAATGGGGTTATGCTAACCGTATGGTAGAGTTAGCTCGAAAAGTAGCTTTGAGTCTGTAGGGTTTTGGTTATCTGAATCGATATCAAAAGTCTTGGTTTGTAGTTGCGCTTTAGCGCTAAAGCGCAACTACTAGCTTAATTCTTAAGCATTCAACAGAACATAATTAACTTTTTTGAATTTAATTTAATAGAATTTTAGAATAATAAAAATCATGGCTTCTACTACAAGTGCTAGTATAAAAAATTATGCCCTAGTCACCCTTGCTTACTGGGGTTTCACCATTACTGATGGTGCTTTACGAATGTTGGTGCTACTCTACTTTCATAAAATTGGCTACACTCCCCTAGAAATTGCATCTTTATTCTTATTTTATGAAATTTTTGGCATCTTCGCGAATTTTTTCGGCGGTTGGATCGGTTCTCAATTTGGATTAAAAGTGACTCTGTATACTGGTATTGGGTTACAGGTTTTCGCCCTAATTATGCTTTCTTATGTAGACCAAAGTTGGGCGCAATGGTTGGCAGTATTTTATGTGATGGTAGCACAAGCATTTTCTGGAATTGCTAAAGACTTAACAAAAATGAGTTCTAAAAGTGCTATTCGCTTAGTTGTTCCCCAGGATGCTCAATCATCTTTATTTAAGTGGGTGGCAGTGTTAACTGGTTCCAAGAATGCTCTTAAAGGTGTTGGTTTTTTTGTAGGTAGTGCGCTGCTGACGTTATTTGGATTTGTCAATGCTCTCTGGATAATGGCAGGAGGGTTGTTTTTGATTATGTTTACTGGTTTGATGTTGCCACAGGGGATGGGCAAAATTAAGCAGAAGGTGAAATTTAAACAACTTTTTTCTAAAAGTCAGGAAATTAATATTCTTTCTGCTGCCCGTTTCTTTTTATTTGGTTCGCGAGATGTTTGGTTTGTGGTGGGATTACCTGTTTTCTTGCAAAGTGTTTTGGGATGGTCGTTTTATCAAGTTGGTGGATTTATGGCTTGTTGGGTGATTGGTTATGGTATAATTCAATCTTTAGCACCGACACTTATAAAGAAATTTGGTTCCGGTGAGCCACCACAATCAAAAACTATCCAATTTTGGACATTTACATTAACTGCTGTTCCCTGCGCGATCGCTCTGGCGTTACAATTAGGTTTACCTGCTAATTTAGTTATTGTTGGTGGTTTGATGTTGTTCGGTGTAGTGTTTGCTTTTAATTCTGCTGTTCATTCCTACCTGGTATTAGCATTTACCGATGATGACAAAGTAGCTTTAAATGTTGGCTTCTATTATATGGCTAATTCTGGTGGTCGTCTTGCAGGTACAGTTTTATCTGGGTTAGTTTATCAGATATTTGGTTTAGTTGGGTGTTTGTGGGTATCAATGTTGTTTGTGTTAGCAGCAGCTTTAGTTTCTCTGAAATTACCCGATCCTCAACCGAGTCAAGCTATTGCTTGGAAAGCTGGTGGGGGAGATTAATCAGTTATCAGTTATCAGTTATCAGTTATCAGTAGTTAGGACACAGGACTCAGGAGTCAGGAGACAGAATGAAAGAGAATCAACAAACGTAGGGGCGGGTTCCACACCAAATTCATCGGCAGTAGCGTCAAATTAAATAAACCCGCCCCCAACGCGTATTCAATTTTTCCACAAATGTAGGGGCGGGTTCCACACGCAATTTATCGGCATTAACGTTAAATTAAATAAACCCGCCCCCCAACGCGCATTCAATTTTGCCACAAACCTAGGGGCGGGTTCCACACGCAATTTATCGGCAGTACCGTCAAATTAAATAAACCCGCCCCCATTCCGGGTTATATCAATATCACCATTACACCTAAAATTTGGTTGAAAGCAGGGCGGGCGATCGATAAATCAATCAGTTACAACAATATTTTTGGTGAAACCCGCCCCTACAATTTTTGTAACGTTAATTTCGCACTGATAACTGATAACTGAAATGTGCCAGGTATCGTCGAGAAAAAAAAGAGAAGGGTAAATTTCCCTCTCTTCTTCCTTTTAGTCTTTAGTCTTTATTTTGCTACCTAGCAGTAAACCGCCTAGTGTGATCAAACCTAATATTAGGCTTGGTTCAGGAGTGGCTTCAGGTTCTTCCCGCTCCACTTCTTGGAATTTCGCCCACACTCCAGCATTTTGATATAGATCAAACACATAATTATCCCGATCATGCGACATAATAGTCGGAGTTTCGGAAGACAAATCATTCCATTTGGCATCTAATATTGAGTACGCGCGGTTGCCTTGTAGTTCATAGGGGAGCCAGAACACGTCCATTTTCATGTCACCATATTGACCAGTGCTGTTCACTGTGTACTGATCATCGCCCAGCGCCTCCGATAGTGATTTCCAGGCTTTCTGGGCCTCGTCATACCCCTCGAAGTCTAAAGAGCCACCAAAGACCTCCGAAAAAGTTCCCTGGACTAATTGCACATCATATAATACCCCTTCTACCTCAAGACCATCAATTCCTATTACACGACCATCATCAGTTTTGCGTAGAGTCAACGCTGATGCTTCAGACACAAAAGCAGTGCTAGCTAGTAAGGCAGCGCTAGTAAGAGTAGCTGTGAATTGTGCAGCTTTTGTTGCGAATTTGGTAAAGGTTTTGTATTGCATTGTTGTTTCCACCTTTTTTTAGTTTCCTTTTTGGGTTTTTGCCGGGAAGAACTGGGAACAGTCTCGGGCTTTCCGGTATGGGATTCTTGGTTGGTGGCGTCTGATTCTTCTGGCGTCTCGTCTTGTCCGTCGGGCGGGGCGTCTGATGATTCGGGCGTCATCTGATGATTCCGGTCAAGTCCGGGGTATTGCTCCGGTTTTCTTTTTCTTTTGTCTATACATATTTAATCTATCTCTCATATTTTTAACTGTCAATAGTGAAAACACGGAATTTGCAAATATTCTTCATTTCTACGCATTTTCCGCAACCAGCAAATTAGTTTTCATCACGACTGCGTATTTTCTACGATAGTTGTTAGTTCAGTAGGGTGTCGTTAGCGATAGCGTAACGCACCAATTCGTAGGTGTAGAAGTAATATCAAATACGCTTAATTTGGTACAAAAAATTTGTGTTACGCTCTACTTAGCCCTGCTTTTCATGTTGTGCAGCAAAACACACTTCTTAGGACTGGCACAACTAAAATGGTGCGTTACGACAGATTGCTAAATACTTTTCATAGTCTGAATTTAAGCTGTCTAACGCACCCTACTAGACTGATAACTGATAACTGAATAGGGTGGGTTCCGCTAAAATGGTGCGTTACGACAGATTGCTAAATACTTTTCATAGTCTGAATTTAAGCTGTCTAACGCACCCTACTGGACTGATAACTGATAACTGATAACTGAAATGGCAAAATCCCACAAATGATGCGCCATTTCTAATTTACTACAAGAGGGAATATCTAACTGCCTACCTCCCGCATCCAGAAAAATTCCCTGATTTGTATTACTACCAAAACCGGCACCTTCACGATCTATAGGGTTAGCAACAATAGCATCTAAATTTTTCACCCGCAATTTTTCCAACGCAGGGGCAACAATNAAGCTGTCTAACGCACCCTACTGGACTGATAACTGATAACTGATAACTGAAATGGCAAAATCCCACAAATGATGCGCCATTTCTAATTTACTACAAGAGGGAATATCTAACTGCCTACCTCCCGCATCCAGAAAAATTCCCTGATTTGTATTACTACCAAAACCGGCACCTTCACGATCTATAGGGTTAGCAACAATAGCATCTAAATTTTTCACCCGCAATTTTTCCAACGCAGGGGCAACAATATCTCCAGTCTGTGCTGCAAAACCTATTAAATATTGGTGAGACTGCTTTAATTTTCCCAACTCTGCCACAATATCTGGTACTGGTGTCAAAGGTAATGAATTTGGTAGCGATCGCTTCGGCAATTTCTCACTACTATATTCAGCAGGTTTGACATCTGCGACTGCAGCGCTCATTACAATTATATCTGCTTCGGCAAAATTAGCTAACATTGCTTGCTGCATCTGAGCAGCACTTACTACTTCTATAATTTTTACCCCCGACAACAGCAACTCTCCTGAAATACTATGCACGAAAGTTACATTTGCTCCTCGATGCAATGCTGCCTGAGCTAAAGCTATTCCCATTTTACCCGTGGAAGGATTACCAATAAATCTCACAGGATCTAAATGTTCCCGCGTTCCCCCGGCACTAATTAATATTTTCTTACCTGCTAAATCTCTTTTACCTGCTGTATATAATAAAGATTTTATATTTGTGACTATTTCCTTGGGTTCGGCCATTCGACCTTGACCAACGCGATCGCAAGCTAATATTCCAGAACCAGGATGTATACCATAATATCTTTTTTCTGTCAATACTTGTTGCCAATTTCGTTGTACTGCTGTTTGTTCCCACATATCAGTATTCATCGCGGGGGCTAATAAAATGGGGCAACTAGAAGCCAAAATGGTATTAGTCAGCAAATTATCTGCAAAACCATAGACTAATTTTGCTAAAGTATTTGCTGTGAGGGGAGCAAGAACTATTATTTCTGCCCATTCTCCTAACTGAATATGCAGCGGNCAATACTTGTTGCCAATTTCGTTGTACTGCTGTTTGTTCCCACATATCAGTATTCATCGCGGGGGCTAATAAAATGGGGCAACTAGAAGCCAAAATGGTATTAGTCAGCAAATTATCTGCAAAACCATAGACTAATTTTGCTAAAGTATTTGCTGTGAGGGGAGCAAGAACTATTATTTCTGCCCATTCTCCTAACTGAATATGCAGCGGACGTCCGTGAGAAGGTTGCCAAAAATCTTGGTCTGTATAAGCGGGATAACGACAGAGAGTAGATAGAGTTAGAGGTGTAATAAATTGTTGAGCAGCATCTGTCAAAATTGCTCTAACTTCAAGTCCAGATTTTACTAAAGTAGAGACTACTTCACAAACTTTATAAGCTGCAATACCACCACAAATACCAATTAAAACTTTTCTACTCATAATATTTTAAAGAGGGAGTAGGGGAGTAAGGGAGTGGGGGA
>NZ_LGSU01001311.1 GCF_002260545.1 Hydrocoleum sp. CS-953
TGATGCCATTGGAGAAGTGACTATTCGCTTGCGCCATGAGGGGCGAGTTTATTCTGGTCATTCTGCCAATACAGATATTATTGTGGCATCTGCTGAGGCTTATGTAAACGCTTTAAATCGGTTGTATGCAGCTTTGCAAAGTGATGTAGAGAAAATACATCCGCAAAAGAGTCAACCTGTGGAAGTAGTAGCTGGTAGTTAATAGATAGTTTCTGTAGTAGACCGACACAGCTAAAATGGTGCGTTACGACGGATTGCTGAATCCCTCTCATAATCTGAATTTAAGCCGTCTTTTCATGTCCGCTCTTAGCGGAAACACACCCTACAATTTTGCACAAAATTAGGTGTGTCAGTCCAGTAGGGTGCGTTAGCGGGTAGATAAATTATACTTAGTTCGAGTTAATGTTATTCCCGCGTAACGCACCTTATTACTGATTAGAATTGCAAGTCGCTTGATAATATCCAAGAACATTATATTATGTCCGGTTGTTATAATTAGGCTAGTAGTAGAGCTTCAGCCCACTTTGCTATATCGGGCTAAAGCCCTACTACAAACCAATACTTTAGTAATGAATAATTTGCCCATGAAATTGTTGGTTGTAGATTTAGAAAAAGTCGAGGTTTTACAATGGATACCCCAAAGACCTATAGAGAAATCGTCAAACAAGTAATTGGGAAATATGCTAAATTATGTCCTTCTCATGGAAATATTAGATTAGATACTGTTTTTGATGAACAAAGCGATAGAACTCCGTTCCGCTGACGCGATCGCTATGCTCTGATGCAAGTAGGATGGAACAGAGGCAAGCGAGTTAGAGGAAATATTATTTATATTACTTTAGGAGAGGGAAAAGTCTATGTTGAATATGATGGTATAGAACAGGGAATTACTCAAGATTTAATAGACCAAGGCATTCCTCAGAATAATATAATTTTAGAACATTTATGGTTTTCGGACTCGTTTTAATATTCATCCGGATGAAGCTGCCGCTGCTCGTGCTACAGCAATGAATTCTTAAATGTAGTTACAAGTCAAAAGTCAGACGTCAGAAATNCTTTAGGAGAGGGAAAAGTCTATGTTGAATATGATGGTATAGAACAGGGAATTACTCAAGATTTAATAGACCAAGGCATTCCTCAGAATAATATAATTTTAGAACATTTATGGGAAATGAATAAGATACTGCACTGATAACTGATAACTGATGACTGATAACTGAAATTGCATATCTTCCTTGAAACTAGAAATATAATAGTATTGAAAATTTTGGTTGTGAGGCAAGGGTTAAGTTTATGGTTGCTCCTAAGAGATGGTTGTCTATTCTCAGTGTTAATAGTCTGATGTTATTTAATGTCAGTTTTCCTGTATTAATGTTGCCCAATATTGTTAATGGGGGAAAAGTTGTTGCTCAGACAGACAAGAGTGCTGAGGCAGAAAGATTATTGAAGCAAGGAGCTGAACTATTTAAGCAAGGAACAGCAGAGTCTCGGAGGCAAGCCATCGCTAAATGGGAAGAGGCGCTACTATTGTTTAGGAAAGCAGGTAACTTGAGGGGAGAAGCAGTTACACTGGTTCTTATTGGCCGTGTCTACAATGACTTAGGAGAAAAACAAACAGCACTCAATTATTACCAGCAAGCTTTACCTGTATTTCAGCAAGTAGGCGATCGGAGTTGGGAAGCAGGAACTCTCAATAATATTGGCAGTGTCTACAATGACTTAGGAGAAAAACAAACAGCACTCAATTACTACCAGCAAGCTTTACCTCTCAGACGGGAAGTAGGCGATCGGAGTGGGGAAGCAACAACTCTCAATAATATTGGCAGTGTCTACGATAGCTTAGGAGAAAAACAAACAGCACTCAATTACTACCAGCAAGCTTTACCTCTCAGACGGGAAGTAGGCGATCGGAGTGGGGAAGCAACGACTCTCAATAATATTGGGGGTCTATACGATAGCTTAGGAGAAAAACAAACAGCACTCAATTACTACNGCGATCGGAGTGGGGAAGCAACGACTCTCAATAATATTGGGGGTCTATACGATAGCTTAGGAGAAAAACAAACAGCACTCAATTACTACCAGCAAGCTTTACCTCTCAGACGGGAAGTAGAGGATATTCGTGGGGAAGCAAACACTCTCAATAATATTGGTGCTGTCTACCATAGCTTAGGAGAAAAACAAAAGGCACTCAATTACTTCGAGCAAGCTTTACCTATACTTCGGCAAGTAGGCGATCGGAGTGGGGAAGCAGCAACTCTCAATAATCTTGGCATTGTCTACAGTGACTTAGGAGAAAAACAAACAGCTCTCAATTACTACGAGCAAGCTTTACCTATATATCGGCAAGTAGAGGATATTCGTGGGGAAGCAAACACTCTCAATAATATTGGCACTGTNCTCAATTACTACGAGCAAGCTTTACCTATATATCGGCAAGTAGAGGATATTCGTGGGGAAGCAAACACTCTCAATAATATTGGCACTGTCTATGATGACTTAGGGGAAAAACAAACAGCTCTCAATTACTACGAGCAAGCTTTACCTATACTTCGGCAAGTAGGCGCTCGTGCTACAGAAGCAACGACTCTTAATAATATTGGCCTTGTATACAGTAACTTAGGAGAAAAACAAACAGCTCTCTCATACTATCAGCAAGCTTTACCTATACTTCAGGAAGTAGGCGCTCGTGCTACGGAAGCAACAACTCTCAATAATATTGGCTCTGTCTACAATGACTTAGGAGAAAAACAAACAGCACTCAATTACTACCAGAAAGCTTTACCTATACTTCGGCAAGTAGGCGCTCGTGCTACGGAAGCAACGACTCTTAATAATATTGGCACTGTCTACGATAGCTTAGGAGAAAAACAAAAGGCACTCAATTACTACGACCAAGCTTTACCTATACTTCGGCAAGTAGGCGCTCGTGCTACGGAAGCAAACACTCTCAATAATATTGGTGCTGTCTACAGTGACTTAGGGGAAAAACAAACAGCACTCAATTACTACCAGAAAGTTTTACCTATAAAACGACAAGTAGAGGATCGGGGTGGAGAAGCAACAACTCTCCATAATATTGGCCATGTCTACAGTGACTTAGGAGAAAAACAAACAGCACTCAATTACTACCAGAAAGCTTTACCTATACTTCGGCAAGTAGAGGATCTTGGTGGTGTGGCAACAACTCTCAATAATATTGGCCATGTCTACAGTGACTTAGGAGAAAAACAAACAGCACTCAATTACTACCAGAAAGCTTTACCTATACTTCGGCAAGTAGAGGATCTTGGTGGTGTGGCAACAACTCTCAATAATATTGGCCATGTCTACAGTGACTTAGGAGAAAAACAAATAGCTCTCAATTACTTACAGCAAGCATTACCTATACTTCGGCAAGTAGGCGATCGTGCTACGGAAGCAAACACTCTCAATAATATTGGCCATGTCTACAGTGACTTAGGAGAAAAACAAACAGCTCTCAATTATTACGAGCAAGCTTTACCTATAAGACGACAAGTAGAGGATCTTGGTGGTGTGGCAACAACTCTCAATAATATTGGCCATGTCTACGATAGCTTAGGAGAAAAACAAACAGCTCTCAATTACTTACAGCAAGCTTTACCTATACATCGGCAAGTAGGGGATAGAGGTGGAGAAGCAACCACTCTTTTTAACATCGCTTGGCTCAAACGAGACCAAGGCAAACTCACCGAAAGTCTAAAATTCATAGAAAAATCCCTAGAAATAATCGAAGACCTCCGCACCAAAATAGTTGCTCAAGACCTCCGCACATCTTACTTCGCCACAGTTCAAGATTACTATCAATTCTACATCAACCTCCTAATGCAACTCCACAAACAAAACCCCAACCAAGGTTATGACAGCAAAGCATTAAACGCCAGCGAACGCAGTCGCGCGAGAAGTTTATTAGACATCCTAGCAGAATCAGGAGCTGACATCAAGACTGGAGTAGACCCCCTACTTCTCGCCCAAGAAAAACAACTACTGCAAAAACTCAACACATTAGATCAAGCACGACAACTCAACACCCCTGGATACGACCCCGACGAACTCAAACAACAAATCGAAACCCTAACCAACCAACTCCAACAATTAGAAGTCAAAATCAAACAAAACAGCCCTCGTTACGCCAACCTCAAATATCCACAACCCCTCACCGCCTCAGAAATTCAACAACAAGTTATCGACAAAGATACCATACTTTTACAATATTCTTTGGGAGAAGAAGCTAGTTATTTATGGTTAGTAACCCCCACAGNCCCCGACGAACTCAAACAACAAATCGAAACCCTAACCAACCAACTCCAACAATTAGAAGTCAAAATCAAACAAAACAGCCCTCGTTACGCCAACCTCAAATATCCACAACCCCTCACCGCCTCAGAAATTCAACAACAAGTTATCGACAAAGATACCATACTTTTACAATATTCTTTGGGAGAAGAAGCTAGTTATTTATGGTTAGTAACCCCCACAGAAATTAGCAGTTATGAACTACCGAAAAAATCCGAAATAGAAAGATTAGCCAGACAATTTAGAGAAGAAATAATCTCCCTTTCTCCAGTGCCAGAAACGGGAAATAAATTAAGTCAAATATTATTGTCGCCCGTAGCCAATAAATTAGGAAATAAACGACTATTAATAGTAGGAGATGGCATCTTACAGACCATTCCTTTTGCAGCCTTACCTTTGACCTCTCCCCCAACCCCTCTAGTGCAAGGAGAGGGGGGAAATTCTGCCTCCACCTTTGCAGGGGGCAATGAGGAGGGTCAAAATTATCAACCCCTAATTGTCAACCATGAAATTGTCACCTTACCTTCATCTTCAAGTATTTATATTCTTAGAGAACAAGTCAAAGGCAGAACCCCCGCCCCCAAAAAAGTAGCCGTTATTGCCGACCCAGTATTTGCAGATAATGACCCCAGATTTAAAATAGCTTCTCAACCAAAAAAAGAAACAGAAACTAATAATTTAACCGCAATGGCATTAACTCGTTCTCTAGAAGATTTTATCGGTTCATCATTCAATCGTTTAGAAGCAACTCGTCTAGAAGCCAAAGCAATATTAGCATTAGTTCCTGACAATTTAGAACAACTATCCTTAGACTTCGATGCCAATCGAGAAACCGCAATAAATCCCGATTTATCCGAATATCAAATAGTACATTTAGCCACCCACGGACTATTAAATGAAAGTCAACCAGAATTATCAGGATTAGTGCTTTCTTTGTATGATGAAACTGGCAAAGAAACACCTGGTTTTTTACAATTAAACGATATATTTAATTTAGAAATGCCAGCAGAATTAGTAGTATTAAGTGCTTGTGAAACGGGAGTTGGGGAAGAAATAAGAGGGGAAGGATTAGTAAGTTTAACCAGAGGATTTATGTATGCAGGAGCTAAACGAGTAGTAGTAAGTTTATGGAGTGTGGCAGATAATTCGACATCTGAATTAATGCAAAGTTATTATCAGAAAATATTAGAAAAAGGGAAAAATCCTGTGGAGTCAATGAGAGAAACTCAGTTAGAAATGTTAAGTTCAGAGAATTGGAATTCCCCCTATTATTGGGCGCCATTTGTTGTGCAGGGAGAGTGGAAAGAAAGTTAAAAGTTAAAAGTTAAAAGTCAAAAGTCAAAAGTCAAAAGTAAGAATAAGCAAAGTAGATATTTGTAGTAGACTGTTTCATCTTAAATGATGCAATAGATGTAGGTTGGGTTGTTTGCGTTAGCATNGTAGTAGACTGTTTCATCTTAAATGATGCAATAGATGTAGGTTGGGTTGTTTGCGTTAGCATTGCGCAGCATGGGACGAAACCAAACAACAATCTTTCTCCCCTACTCTCCTACTCCCCTACTCCCCTACTCCCCTACTCCCCTACTCCCTAATGCACTATTTTAGGTGAAACAGTCCAGTAGGGTGCGTTAGGCGCTATTATTAGGAATATATTATTTATAACAGAATAGATTGCGCCGTAACGCACCGAAAGAAAGTTATATTAAATCTGGTAGTATCGGTGTCAAAAAGCATAGAAACCGGGTTGGTTTTAAATGCTCCACCATACTAATATCTAAACTCCCACAAACCCGGTTTCTTAAAAGAGAGATATTTGTAGTGGACTGACACATCTAAAATGGTGCGTTACTACAGATTGTTACATCGTTTTTACATCTATGATTTTTTTATCGTTTAACGCACCCTACTGGACTAAAATGTGCTGTATAAAATGGTGCTTTCGGTGCGTTACGCTCCGCTAACACACCCTACTGGCGTGTCAAGCTTAAAATAGCCAACGGTGCGTTACGCTCCGCTAACACACCCTACTAGATACTTTGATGTTAGAATAGTTATAATAATCACTAAATAATTTATATAATCACTATGAAAGCAATAGAAATTAACGGAAAAATTGATGATACGGGAAATCTAATTTTAGAACATCCTCTAGAAATAAATACTCCTACAAATGTTCGAGTTATTATTCTTATACCAGAAGATTATGAAACTCAAGAAATAGAAATTAATCAGACTAACAAAGCTAATTTTGAAAAAGCAATGAATGCTTATCAAAAAATCAGTGAAAAGTATAAAAATGCTTTGCGAGAGTTAGCTCAATGAAAGAACGTTTTTGGATAGATGAAACTCTTGCTCAAGCTATTCATGCAGACCAAATTATTCAACATGGAGGAAGTCAAGGAATTAGAGATGAAAATTTACTTTCTGCTAGTTTAGCTAGACCTCGACATTGATTTACTTATGGTCAACCAAATTTATTTGAACTTGCAGTAGCTTATGGCTATAGTTTAGCTAAAAATCATCCTTTTATTGATGGAAATAAAAGAACAGCTTTTGCAGTTATGGCAACTTTTTTATTGGTTAATAATTATTTACTAGAAGTACCCGAACCAGAAGTTGTAAGAATGATGGAACAACTAGCAAGTGGAGAAGAAAATCAAGAATCTCTAGGAAGGTGGTTAGCAGAAAATTCTGTAGAGATTTAAGCATTAAAATAATTAACAATAATTGTAGGTTTTGTTGTTTGCGTTAGCATTGCGCAGCATGGGAAGCTCCACTAACAGTTTGTTCTACCCAACCTACGTTTTTAGCTGAAATATAAAATATAGCTTTAAGGGTTTGGAGACCAAACCCCTACAATAAAATGTTATAACTTAATTTAGGATTGCTATAATACTCATAAAATCTAAAAAAAAGAAATTATTTAAAATGTATCCTATCTCTCGCCGTAACTTTTTCCAATTTGCCAGTTCAATGCTTGCCACCCTTGGTATAAGTCAATTTAAATTTCTATCCCAAGCCGAAAATTATGGCAAAGTATTAGCTCAAAGTACCACCCGCAAACTTGCTTTATTAGTAGGAATTAATGAATATCAAAAATCCCCATTAAGAGGTTGTGTACATGATACTGAAATGCAACGTCATCTCCTAATTCATCGTTTTGGTTTTAATCCGAAAGATATTTATATTCTGACTGATAAAAAAGCGACTCGTCAAGGAATTTTAGAAGCATTTGAAGAACATTTAATTAAACAAGCTAAACCAGGAGATGTGGTAGTTTTTCACTATTCTGGGCATGGTTCCCGTGTCAGAGATCCTAATCCTGTTGTGCAGACTTCTTTAATGGATGGTAGTGGTTTAAGTGGTACATTAGTTCCGGTCGATAGTTCTTTTCCTAATCCCGATGTTAGTGGTGTAGTTGATGATATTATGGGACATACTTTGTTTCTACTCACATCAGCTTTAAAGACAGAAAATTTCACTGGAATTCTTGATAGTTGTTTTTCCGGGATGACAACTAGAGATTTTACTGTTCGTTCTCGTGCTGGTGGAAATAAAATAGAAATTTCTCCACAAGAAAAGGCTGATCAAGAAAAGTGGTTATCTCGGCTGGATATGTCTAAGGATGAGTTTGTGAAAGGTTATCAAAGTGGTGTAGCAAAAGGAATATTTTTTGCTTCTGCTAAACCTTTTCAAACAGCAAAAGATGTAAAAATTATTGATTTTCATGCCGGAATTTTTAGCTATTTATTTACACAATATTTATGGCAAGAAACAGGTACGCCAGAACAGGCGATCGCTTATACAAATAAACAAATTCCATCTAGGTTAGAACAAAATCCATTTTATGAAGTTAAGACAGGTACTAAATTAGATAGTCAAGCTATATATTTGACCGAAAATTCCTATCCTGTTGCTAATGGAGTAGTTATAGAAGTAAAAGGTAATCAAGCAAAAATTTGGTTGGGAGGATTAGAAGCAAAAAAGATAAATCAATTAACCAATGGTGCTGTACTTAATGTTATTTCTCCCCAAGAAAAATCTTCAGCTAAATTAATTTTTGAATCCCGTGATGGTTTAGTGGGAATTGCAACATTTCAAGGTGGTGTTAAGCCAGGATTTTTATTAGAAATTTAAAAAAAGTTGATAAAATTAGTACAAAATTTAGTGATGGTGGATTGTAATCGTAATTTATTCAGGACTTACGCAAAATGTTGAATTATACGCTATCTGTAGGGGTGATTTCCTGCGGAATGCTTCGCAAACGCGAATCATATCAAATCCGCTTACCTCGGAGTCACAAGAAACCGGGTTTGTGGGAGGTCAATGGTAGGGACGTTGCATGCAACGTCCCTACAATGGCATTTGAGACAAACCCGGTTTCTCTGCTTTTTTATACCAATACTACCAGATTTGATATCAGCTCTACAAGATGTGGTGGTTATGGGTAAGTCCTGTTATTGTAATTATTTTTTTTGTCAAAGAAATAGTGGGAGCATCTTGCTCCCTTAATGATAACTGATAACTGATAACTGATAACTGATCTACCGATCTGAATATAAACGCATTAGAGCAATACCTGTAATTGCAGCCACAAAAAACCACGTTACAAATAAACCGATCACCTCACCAATAAATAAACCGATCGCTCCATAAACCAAGCCACCGACTAACCAACCCAGAGGTAAACCAATTGCCCAAGCAATAATATTCGCAATCACCCACAAGTCCTCCTGATAGATTTGCTTCCTCAGGACAAACCATTGACCTAATCCCAAAATCCCCCCCACAATAGCACCATTAATAAATCCGTGAAACAACCTCAGCCAAATTTGTTCTGTTCGTGGAGCTATCCAACCTAATGCTCCTAAACTACTTGCCCCAATTAATAACCAACTTACAATACTCACCACCACCCACCATTTGCTGCGGAAAATCAGATTTCTCAGCACCAACCATTGTGTTAATCCAATAACACCTCCACCTATAGCTCCTGATAAGGCCCCAATATAAGGTCTCACACCTACCTCAATAAATATTAAGCTGAGGAAAAAACCAACAACAGTGAAAAATATCCACTGCAACCAAAAACCCCATCTAATTTTTTGGGGTTTGGTGTGGGAAGGATGATAATACAACTTGGTGAGTGACATCAAATAAATTTTCTAGCTACTTTAATATTAATAAATAGGGAGTAGGGAGTAGGGGAAATAATTGATTATTTATGTGGGATAATTGATATCAAATCTGGTAGCATCGGTGTAAAAAAGCAGAGAAACCGGGTTTGTATCAAATGCCCTACAATACTAAAATTGACCTCCCACAAACCCGGTTTCTTGTTACTCCGATTTTTCGGGAACCGTGGCAAGCGGATTTGATATAAAAGAATTACTCCCCTACTCCCTACTCCCCTACTCCCCTACTCATTACAAAAAAATTTTTCAGCAAACCCTA
>NZ_LGSU01001312.1 GCF_002260545.1 Hydrocoleum sp. CS-953
AAATCAATTGCTGCTGTTGGCTAATTCCCATTTGATTGATCCCTGATTAGGGTTCTCAATGGCTTTGTCAAGTTTTCCCCTGCTTAATTAAATCCATCAGGAGCTGAAAACTTGGCAACAAAGCCGAAAATGAATGTGCTCAGAGTCGCTGAAAGCTGGAAAAAGTTTTCAGCGCTCAAATTAATTCTGATGTATAGCCAAAGGCAGAAGATTGATTATTGCTCTTGGGTGGTTTGAGCCTTTCAATATGTCCTAACCTTTGTGGCTACCCCTATCAAGAAAAGTTGCTCTTAGTTAACAATTTTGAGCCACACCAGAGCAGATATTAATTCGTATTTCCCTAGGTAATACCCTGATTGATCACAATCAGAGCGATCGCTAAATACGGAAGTCTTGTCCGAGCTGAGTTTTCGAGGTAGAAATGCCTAGTCCCGAAAACAACAGTGTGTTAATCTGTCACGACTCAAAATTCTCATTGATTATAGCTTTGTCAAAATTATCAATCAATCACATTTTGAGACGAGAAAAATAATTATTTTTCTCACAAAAATTCAAGTCAATAAAATCATTAAATCGGCGATATTATTGTCATAATAAAACCTGAAAAATGACTAATTATATCTAATTATATGAATTCAGTTAATGCAAAAAATTAAGCCTTGATTGAGTTAAAGGGAAATAAATAATTGCTCAACTGAAAACTCGTCATGGAGTCATCAAATAAGAATCGTGACAAAAGTTTTTTATGGTAATTAATGGTTAATATGCGTCATATTTTAACCTTTTTTCCATACTCAAAACTTACGGCTTCTTTACTTTTAAATTTGTGTTTTATCCTGTTAATACTATCATAGTTGCTTAATTCTTCAAGAGAATTAAGCAGCTTTTCATGGCAAAAAACTAGATAAAAATTAGTCTATTTTTTTTCAATACATCTGCCAAATTGGCAACCAATCCCGAATTATTTTGCTTATATTAAAAATGTCAAACAAAACCAAACTGTTTGAGAAAAAAAATAAGGCAACACACAATGATTATTTCTGAATTAAACTACTTAGAAACTGCCAACGAAGAAGTATTTGGTGGCGGTGGTGTTCAATTCAACAGCACTTTCAAAAAGAATGTATATGTCACAGAATACTTTGACACTGTAGTCAAAAACGACATATATTCCAAAGTTGACGTCACTGACAACGCGGCTGAAGCTCAAGCGATAGCTGATGCTTATGGCAAAAATACTAAGANAATTAAACTACTTAGAAACTGCCAACGAAGAAGTACTTGGTGGCGGTGGGATTAAATTCGACAGCTACTTCAAAAAGAATGTATATGTCACAGAATACTTTAACACTGTAGTCAAAAACGACATATATTCCAAAGTTGACGTTACTGGCAACGCAGCTGAAGCTCAAGCGATAGCTGATGCTTATGGCAAAAATACTAAGACCATCACCGACACTGGTGCTCAAGCTACCGACTGGTCTTCTGAGTCCTTCAGCAAATCAATTGCTGCTGTTGGCTAATTCCCATTTGATTGATCCCTGATTAGGGTTCTCAATGGCTTTGTCAAGTTTTCCCCTGCTTAATTAAATCCATCAGGAGCTGAAAACTTGGCAACAAAGNTGGCTTTGTCAAGTTTTCCCCTGCTTAATTAAATCCATCAGGAGCTGAAAACTTGGCAACAAAGCCGAAAATGAATGTGCTCAGAGTCGCTGAAAGCTGGAAAAAGTTTTCAGCGCTCAAATTAATTCTGATGTATAGCCAAAGGCAGAAGATTGATTATTGCTCTTGGGTGGTTTGAGCCTTTCAATATGTCCTAACCTTTGTGGCTACCGCTATCAAGAAAAAACGTAATATTATCAGGGTTTCAAGTTTTTTGGCTCGGCACTGAAACTATTATTATTTTGTTTTTTAATTAGGGAGCATCCCACTTTTTGGCAGGTCATTGCCAACGTAACGTTCATCGAAGATGTTCCCGAAGGTAGTGGAGTGAAGCAATCGCAAAATCTCTCACCAAGAAGAAAATAATGGGATGGCTTCGTCGTTTTTCCACCCTGCGGGAAGCAAGCTACGCAATGACAGTTATTCTTTATGTTGAAAAATAAAAACAGGGATGCACCCCTTAAGTAGAATCTAAGAAATATAATTTTAGGAGATAAATATAAATATCATGGCTACAATAGAAGGAACTGATGGAAACGACTTCTTGCTCATCCCTAGAGGTAATTCAGAAGATAATTTAGTTCTCGCTTATGGAGGAGACGATAATATCATCGCTCGTAGCGGAAACGATACCTTAGTTGGTTTTGCCGGCACTGACTTCATCAAAGGGGACGCCGGGGATGACGAGATATATGGAGATGGGGACGGAGTTTCCAATGGTAACGACCAACTCTTGGGCAATGCTGGCAATGACACCATCTACGGGGGTGATGGTGATGACCAAATCATAGGAGATGGTGCTCGTGACAATGGTAATGACGAACTCTTCGGTGAGGGCGGTAATGATTTTATCACCGGGGGCAATGGCTCGGATACACTGGATGGCGGGGAAGGCAATGACACCCAAATCGGGGGGAGAGGCGATGACATTCTTGATGGGGGCGAAGGCGACGACCAGCTATTAGATAACGAGGGTGATGACCTACACTTCGGGAGGGGTGGCAATGACACCCTTTTTGGGAGCGATGGCAATGACATCCTGCTCGGTGGCAGTGGCAATGACGATATTGAGGGTGGTGCAGACAATGACCAACTCTTCGGTNGATGACCTACACTTCGGGAGGGGTGGCAATGACACCCTTTTTGGGAGCGATGGCAATGACATCCTGCTCGGTGGCAGTGGCAATGACGATATTGAGGGTGGTGCAGACAATGACCAACTCTTCGGTGAAGGAGACAATGACAATATCCGAGGAGGCAGCGGTGACGATCGTATTTGGGGTGGCAGCAACAATAGTTCTCCTAGCGGTGATGACAACCTTGATGGTGAAACAGGCAATGACTTTCTCTTCGGTGAAGATGGCAATGACAATCTTGTTGGGGGTGCAGGTTTTGACACTGTCGACGGGGGTGAAGGCAATGACATTCTCATGGGAGGTACTGGCGGTGTAGGAGTTGTTGAAGTTGATATTTTAGTCGGCGGTGATGGTGAAGATACCTTTGTGCTTGGGGACGAGAGTAGTGTTTTCTATAGCGGTAATGCTGATAGTGACATTGCAGTCATTCAGGATTTTCAGCTAAATGTAGATATCATCCGACTCAATGCAGATGATCTAGGGGGTTATGGTTTTGGCAATGATGCTGGTAACAATGGCTTGCTTTTGTTTAATGACGATATAATTGCGACTTTCGTAGGGGTTGATATTGGCTCTATTTTAGACGCTCCCTCTTTTGAATTCGTTTCCTAAGGGCTAGTAACTGTTGGCTATAATTTGGTATAATCTATGTGCTTATCTCCAATTATCTGTTTTATGCTACTTGGATTCAAAACTGAACTGCACCCAAATAATCAACAAAAAACCTTACTAGATAAACACGCAGGTGTAGCACGTCATGCTTGGAACTGGGGATTATGGTTAACCCGAAATATATTAAATCATAACCAGGGTACAAAAGACAGCAAAATCAAATTTCCGAGTGCAATTGACCTACATAAACTTTTAGTAGCAATGGTTAAACCGAAAAACTGCTGGTACTACGAGGTTTCGCTCAACAGCACCGTATGGATGCTTTGAGGTATTTATCTTTATCTTGGAAACGTTGCTTTAGCAAAGTGTCTGGTCAACCTAAATTCAAGAAAAAAGGTAGGGATGATAGTTTCACTCTAGATGGATCAATATTGGTAAGCTTTAATCGCATAAAATTACCGATAATTGGGTCTCACNTAAACCGAAAAACTGCTGGTACTACGAGGTTTCGCTCAACAGCACCGTATGGATGCTTTGAGGTATTTATCTTTATCTTGGAAACGTTGCTTTAGCAAAGTGTCTGGTCAACCTAAATTCAAGAAAAAAGGTAGGGATGATAGTTTCACTCTAGATGGATCAATATTGGTAAGCTTTAATCGCATAAAATTACCGATAATTGGGTCTCACGGTTCACTTAAATCAAATGTCTCTAGCCAAATAAATGCTTTCAAGTATAATCTAGGTAAGTAGTTGAGAGATTAGAGAAGCCATTACAGCGCTTTTCAGATTGATGAACCACATCGTCATCACCAAAACCCTGTAGGGGCGATTTCCGTTCCGGAATGCTCCTAATTACGCGAATCGCCCCTACTTGCTGGCCATTCNAATCTAGGTAAGTAGTTGAGAGATTAGAGAAGCCATTACAGCGCTTTTCAGATTGATGAACCACATCGTCATCACCAAAACCCTGTAGGGGCGATTTCCGTTCCGGAATGCTCCTAATTACGCGAATCGCCCCTACTTGCTGGCCATTCGCCCCTACTGTGGTCTACTGAAATGAAAACTGCTGTAATTGAGAGAAACCCAATCGGAAAGAGCCGATGACTTGCCAGTAATCATCCATGTAAAAATTGGGTTACTGTTGTGGCTAATATGGTGGACAATTAGACAGGACTTACGCATGAGGTACGAAAAACTAAGATTTGAGATTGCTTCCCTATCGGTCGCAATGACGAAAATACTTTGTACTGTGTAAGTCCTATTAGATTAACAGGACTTACGCATAACTACCACATCTAGTAGGGGTGATTTCCGTTCCGGAATGCTCCTAATTACGCGAATCACCCCTACAGATAGCGTATAATTCTACATTTTGCGTACGTCCTGATTAAAAAAAAACTTTATACAGGTGGTCTATTTTTTTATGGCAAATACATCTGCCAAATTGGCAACCACTCCCGAATTATTTTGCTTATATTAAAAATATCAAACAAAACAAAGTGCGACTCGTTGAAAGCTGGAAAAAGTTGTCAGCAATCAAATTCCATCTCTGATGTATAGCCAAAGGGAGAAGGTTGATTATTGATATTCCGTTAAAGTCGGAAATTATTTGTGACATCTTTAAAGTGAATTGGTATTACTTACATATAACTAATAAATAATCTCAAGAAATTTAGGAGTTGATTATGTCCTTAGAAAATGTTCAAGCTTTCTATGAAAGAATAGCTGATGATCAAGAGTTTTTAGCTCAACTGCAAGCTACTCAAACTCAAGAAGAAGGAAAAAAAATCCTGGAAGAAGCTGGTTATGAGTTCAGCACTGAGGAGTTAGAAGAATATACATCCCAGATGTTAGAATCAACTGATGGTGAAAATAATGTGTTCGAGGAAATGAACGAAGAACAACTGGCAGCAGTTGTGGGTGGGTTATCAACAATTTCTTTTGTGGGTGGGTTATCAAGAATTTCTTTTAACCTCTCAGATTTAGATTTAGATTTTTTACGTGGGATAACTGTACAGCCAGCGTATGGCGTTGCCTGGCGGCCTCCCACTGCAGAGCCAACAGTGTTTTCTAGTATTACTTTTGGAACTAATGTGGAAACCAAGAAGGGAATTACGGGATTTGATACATTCATTAATAATAACAGTTTTCAGATTTAGATTTAGGTGGGCTAACTGGACAGGCAGCGTATGGCGTTGTCTGGTGGCCTCCCACTGTAGAGCCAATAGTGTTTACTCATCTTGTTTTTGGAACTCCTGTAATCAATAATGGGGAAACCAAGAAGGAAATTACGGTAGTTAATACATTCATTAAGTTAATTTAACGATATTAAAAAATGACTTATCGCATCAGTTACGCTGTTTGGGAAATCACATTAAAGTGTAATCTGGCTTGCCAACATTGTGGTTCTCGTGCCGGACATACCAGAACAAAAGAGCTTTCTACTGAAGAAGCTCTAGATATGGTGAAGCAATTAGCAGAAGTGGGAATTACGGAAGTAACTCTAATTGGTGGAGAAGCTTTTTTGCGCCCAGACTGGTTAGAAATTGCTAAAGCTATTACAGATGCAGGAATGATGTGTGGCATGACAACTGGGGGATTTGGCATTACCCTTGATACTGCCCGTCGGATGAAGGAAGCCGGTATTAGGGTAGTTTCGGTTTCCGTGGATGGTTTAGAGGCAACTCACGATCGCCTCCGAGGTAAAAAGGGTTCCTGGCAATGGGCTTTTAAAACAATAGCTAATCTAAGAGAGGCAGGTATTGCCGTCGGTTGTAATACTCAAATTAATCGCCTTTCTGCTCCAGAGTTTCCCCAAATTTATGAGCGTATTCGTGATGCGGGTGTCTTCGCTTGGCAAATTCAGTTAACTGTACCGATGGGGAATGCAGCAGATAACAGTGAGATTTTGATGCAGCCATACGAATTATTAGATTTATATCCTATGATCGCCCGTGTTGCTAAACGAGCGTACAAAGAAGGAGTGCAGGTTCAACCAGGAAATAATATTGGTTATTACGGTCCCTACGAAAGATTATTGCGGGGGCGGGGAAAAGATAATCCCTGGGCATTTTGGCAGGGATGTAATGCCGGGTTATCGACTTTAGGTATTGAAGCTGATGGTGCAATCAAAGGTTGTCCGTCATTGCCAACTTCTGCCTATACTGGCGGTAATATCCGAGATTATTCACTGCGGACAATTATTGAAGAAACAGAAGAGTTGCGGTTTAATTTGGGAGCAGATACTCCACAGGGAACAGATCATTTATGGGGTTTCTGCAAAGGTTGTGAATTTGCTCAACTTTGTCGTGGTGGTTGCAGTTGGACAGCTCATGTTTTCTTTGACAAACGAGGTAATAATCCTTACTGCCATCATCGGGCGTTAACTCAGGCCAAACAAGGAATTCGGGAAAGGGTTGAACTTAAGTATAAAGCAAGTGGAAATCCTTTTGATAATGGGGAGTTTGCTCTAATTGAAGAACCTATTAATACTCCTTGGCCAGAAAATGATTCTCTACATTTTACCAGCGATCGTATTCAATGGCCTGAAGGTTGGCAAGAAGAAAATGAGTCAACTCCTGAGTTAGTTGCTGTTAGTAAATAATCAGAAATTCATTAAATATAATAATTATGTCTAGTATTAATTCTTCAGAAAAGATTTCTGCCAATCAAAAACTTGATACTAAAGATGTAACTGAAATAGACGCTTCCAAGCCACTATTGCCTCGTTCTGCTTGGAATAGTCAGGTAGCTTTTTTGAGAGTTATGTTTAGAGCGAAGAAAGCTTTGGATAAAATAAATTATTCAGAATAGTTATTAACTATAGCAATCCTAAATAGATGGTAACATTTTACCGTAGGGGTATGTTAGAGTTAACCTAGCTTTACTAGCTAAATTTTTGGCATCATTTATCCTTGATAATCAGGAATAGTATTCAAGAAAATGAATCCAACAATAGAACTTTTTTCCTTTCAAGGTAGTCTTTTTGGTTGGCGAGTACAGCTGGCCTTAGCAATTCATAATATTGATTATATCTCTCATTATTTAGACCCATCAACAGGGGAACATAAGCAACCTAATTATCTAGCTTTAAATCCTCGTGGTAAAGTGCCACTACTAAAACATGGAGAATTTTTTGTCCGTGAATCTATAGCAATTTTAGTATATTTAGATTCTCTATCTCCTGAGTGGCAACTTTTTGGCAATACTAGCCAAGAACAAGCAATAATTTGGCAACAGGTGTGTGAAATTGAAAATATAATTGTGCCTCTTTTACTTCAACTTATCCCTCCAATTTTCTTTGGAGGTTTAGCAGGGAAAGAGGAGCAAGTTATTGAAAATTTCCAAAAGTTAAAAGGAGAATTTACTATACTCAATGATAATGTTTTAGCTGATAAAAATTGGTTAGCAGGGGATAAATTATCGGCGGCAGATATTGCCATTTATCCTATTTTTAAATTTGTGGAAAAATTAGCAGCTCAGGAAGAAGTAAGTAAATTAAACATAGACATATTACCTATAGAGCAAAAATATCCAAAATTAGGAAATTTGCTACAAAAGATTGATGAAATGCCTAATGTTGATAGTCTATATCCTCCTGATTGGCGTTAAGCTTAGAAAGTAAGCAAGAAATATTTGTAAATATAGCTAGATCGGGAATTACGCAAGGGAAACTAGAAACCCGGTTTCTCGTAGACGTATTTTATTAAAAACAATAATTTATCCTAGAAACCGGGTTTCTTTGCCTAAGTCTTACTTATATAGCACTACGTTATACCAATTTCATAAAATATTGCTACAGTCACGACACAGGGAACAGGGAACACTTAACTGGGAACAGGGGAAGAAAAACATGATAAAACAGTGGAAAAAAGGTTTGATTTCTAGAATTCATGGAGTTTCTATTTTTTTATTGTATGAATAAATCACAAAATCAGATGTAACTGCCTTGTTTGAAAATGGTATTAGTTAGTTAGGACATTTATAAATGCTCTCTCCGAGCGTCAGGAATTACTTTTGAATTGTAAATTCTGGCATTGGTGAAATAAGGTATGAAATTCGTATCGGAGTAAGATTGATAGTAAGGAAAAAAGCTGTTTTAACTACTGACTACTGACTACTGACTCCTGACTACTAACTACTAACTCCTGACTCCTAAAAATCATACAATCATTCACCAACGCCTAAATTCTAAATTGCGCGTAGCGCTATAATACTTAATCCTTTAAAGTCGAACGCATAGTCGGGAACATAATCACATCNATTCGTATCGGAGTAAGATTGATAGTAAGGAAAAAAGCTGTTTTAACTACTGACTACTGACTACTGACTCCTGACTACTAACTACTAACTCCTGACTCCTAAAAATCATACAATCATTCACCAACGCCTAAATTCTAAATTGCGCGTAGCGCTATAATACTTAATCCTTTAAAGTCGAACGCATAGTCGGGAACATAATCACATCTCGAATGCTTTGAGTATTAGTCAGCAACATCACCACGCGGTCAACACCAATACCCATCCCACCACAGTTAGGCATCCCCAATGACAATGCCTGAATAAAGTCTTCATCCATTGGGTGTGCTTCATCATCCCCTGCTTCTCTTTGGGCGATCTGTTCCTCGAAACGTTTGCGCTGGTCTTGCGGATCGTTTAACTCGGAGAAACCATTAGAATATTCGGTGCCGTGAATAAATAACTCAAATCTTTCTACAAAACCTGGTTTACTATGATGTCTTTTTGCTAACGGACTCACTTCAACAGGAAAATCAATTATAAAGGTAGGTTGAATTAAAGTTGACTCTACTTTTTGGTCAAAAACTGCATATAAAAGATAACCTAAACTTTGTGTTTCTAATTTAGATAATTTGAGGTTTAATTTTTCTGCTGCTTGAATAGCTTCTGCTAATTCTAAGTTGTCAAAATCTAATCCTGTTTCATCCTTAACTGCCTCTACCATTGTTTTAACTTGCCAATGTTTGCCAGTGAAATTAGGATATTTTTGACTATGGTCATATTTGCGTTCCAAACTAATAGTTTGACCTTGATATTCTATCTCTTTTAAATCCCCTAAAACATTAGTGATGCTATAACAAATAACATCTTCTACTAAGCCCAAAATTTCAAAATAATCTGCATAAGCTTGATAAACTTCTAGGGAAGTAAACTCAGGATTATGGGTACTATCAATTCCTTCATTTCTAAATACTCGCCCTAATTCAAATACCCGTTCAAAACCTCCACAAATTGCTCTCTTCAGAAATAATTCTGTAGCAATTCGCAAATATAAATCTACATCTAAAGCATTATGATGAGTGATAAAAGGTCGAGCAGCAGCACCACCATAAATTGCTTGTAAAGTT
>NZ_LGSU01001313.1 GCF_002260545.1 Hydrocoleum sp. CS-953
CCCCTACTCTCAATCTATAATTTTAAATAGATCCCTTCAGGGGTTCTATATAGTAATGGCAACTGCTATAGATCATCTACTCAAAATGTTGTAGAAATTTTTTAATTAACTTCTTGACAAAGGAAAAAAAATTAGGTAATATAATTAATGCTTTGGTTCGGGGTTATAGCTCAGTTGGTAGAGCACCTCAATGGCATTGAGGGGGCCAGCGGTTCGAGTCCGCTTAACTCCATATTAATAGGGGAAAGGGTTTCAAGAATTTTGTAGAATATCCTATTTTTCTGTACCTCCCTCAGAGTACCATATAGATACAAGATGAGTTTTATTTGGGTGCGATTATACTCTGAAATATACTCAATTGTTATACTTCCTGGGAAAGGGAACCGTCTGTTTCAAATAGAAAGTTAACCTTGACAAACTGAGAGAAGTGCCGTAATGTAGATTTGTAACTGAAGCAGAGCAGCCCACTTCAAAATGGCCAGTGACAGTTAACGATTATGAAACTATATTAAACAGATATTTCCCAGGATTGCTATAAAAGTTTATTATAAAATTTTATTATAAAACCAAAAAAAATACACCAACAGGAAGGAAACCACCAAGCCAGTCTTAGGTGGTTTTGTTGTGTTTGGCCAGGATAAATCTTACTCCCCAACAGTGTTGGCCACATTTCCTGATAGGCCAAAGGTATCGCGAATTGGGGTGGCCTTCTCTACTCCATCTACCCAGCCACTGACAAGCATATTTATTACTTCAGATTGGTTTGTCCCGTATAACTTTGAGTAGTATTTTAATTTCTCTTTTAATTCAGAGTCAGTATAAACTTTAAAGAATGGTGTCTTTTTTTGCGCTGGCATATTAAACCTCCATAAAATTGTAATCAGCATCAATACACCTACCTAATAACAAACTGTTAGCGTAACAAGCCTGTTCAAACACCTCTCGACCAAAACATTCTATAGATGATGCAAGTCGTAGTTAGGTGTACTTACAAATATTAATATTTGTAAAATAGTTAAGTTAACCTTTCATCTATCTGTTGCCTAGTATTCCTGGATGCTAATTAAGCCTCCATAAAATTGTAATCAGCATCAATACACCTACCTAATAACAAACTGTTAGCGTAACAAGCCTGTTCAAACACCTCTGGACCAAAACATTCTATAGATGATGCAATTTGGTCAAGGGTAGTCGCTCCTGATTTGATTCCGTTAAAGAAGTAAGATACGACTTGCTTCACTCTGTTCGCGCCTACTTCAGGTATGATTTTAGGCGTTTTATCGTCATCAACATTCTCGTTTGGAAGCATTGGAGTTACATCTATCTGTTGGTTCTCATGGGTTTCTAAATCTTCACTGTATTGCACGTTCTCCATGTACTCTTCATCGCTGAGAAATTCCCTAGTGAATAAAGCGGGTTTCTTTTCCGTTTCTGTTGTTTCCTCCCCTAAAAACTTCTTCTTCTGTTCCTCAAAATATTCATTATTGTATTTCTCAAATAACCCCTCTTTCCTCCTGTCTAGGCATTCCTGGAGTAATGGTTGCAACATAATTTTTCTTTTCTCTTTACCCTCCCCAACTTCGTAATAGAGGTTATCCGCTATCACATACTCACGCCTCCTGTTACCGTTCTCATCCCTTTTTTGCCCCTTGTAATTAGCTTTGTAACCAATCAACTCAAGTATTTTGTTGAGATATTGGATATTCCCTAATTTGCCTTGCTTAGGTAAGTATTTGCATTTCTCAAGTGCATAAACGAAGGCTTTGACTAATGAACTTTCAGAGTGAATTGCTTTACTATTCATTAATGGAGTTAATATATACGATATTTCTTTCAATTCCATTACCACGGAATGTAATACATCCCAATCATCAAGAGAAAACCCGTGAATTATACTGCCAATCACCTTTTTATCTCTAATTAGTGTGTTTAAGTCTTCATTCTCTAAAAGATACCGTCTCCATAGTTTGCTCTTGCTTTCTGGGTTGTCAAAAATAAGTTCCTTGATTAAATCTACATCCCAATCATCCAATTTATTAATATCTGGGAACTGTTTTAAGAAGATGTATTTCCTTGCTTCTGCCACCTGTTCAGGTGTTTTGACCTCCCTCCTGTTTACACTCTCGTACTCATCGTCATTTAATATTTTTGCGTTCAAAATAGCTAGTGATTTTTCTTGTTTTATCGCTTCAGACTGTTTAGCAGTGCTGACTTTTTCGTTGTCAACTTCAACCTCATCTGCATCGTTAACGTCGTAACCCCTCATTCTTAAATCATGCACTAATAAATCCCTGTAACTATGCTGCCCAAGTAATCTAGCCTCCTTTAACTCATCCAGATATTTAGTGAAAGGGGAGTTTTTGTAATCGTCTATAGCCGACTGGAATGAGACTATAGCACCCTGAAGGAAGCCTCTATCCTCTGTTGTTCGATACTTATATTGAATTTTATGAATCTCACTAAATGCTGCACTTATGCGGTCTATCTTTTCATCAAAAAGGTCATTGATTGACTTATTTCCATTTCTGCTCTTATAAGCAAACAAATGTACCGGACAGTTTGCGTCCCTCACCCTGTGCATTATCTGAGTGCAAGCGTCCAATCCCAAATGAGTCCATCTAACAAATATCGCGTCAAAGTATTTTTCATCTATACTCAAGCCTGACTCAGCAGTAGGGCTTGTTAGTACGAAATCATAGAGATGTAAGCGTTCGTTTGGGGACTTAAGAAAGTCCTGCACTTCTTTCCGGTAAAAAGTTTCAGAGTTGATAATCAATACTCTACAACCAGATTTAATTTCCTCAGCCGTTTTCCGTCCCCAAGCTTCAGTAAACTTTTGAGAATCAGTAGCCAGAAAAATCCTCTTACCCCCTGCTATAGCGTCATTAAATGCCTGTCTGAGGTGCTTTTCGCAATCATACATAGTCACTTTCCTTGACGGCATTTGGTAAGTGTTTTCGGCTGCCAACGTATCCCCATCCCCTATCCCAGAAAGCTCTTGAATAACTTTAATATCTCTATCTGCAAGTTGGTCTGACATAATTACGACACCAGCACAGTTTTCCATCAACTCACGAAGGTGTTTCCTTAGCCTATATCTCTTGTCTTTGCAGGTATCACTCGTGAGCAAATGCTCTAAAACCAGCGGAGCTTCATCCAGTACGAGAACTTTACCTGTAACATCTGCAACCTGAATCCTGAGTAGGCTATCCATACATAATGAGGTTGATTCCATTGTCGCCGAAAGGTGAAGGCTATTAACTACCTCTTTTATATAGTAAATCTCTGGTATTCTTGCTCCCGTTTGTTTCAGTAGACTGTTTCGATATCCAAGCAGGAATATCCCACAATTCAATAATTCAAGTACCTTTTTCAACGCTTCAGTTTTCCCTGTTCCCATAGGGGACTTCAAAGCTAAAATACCCTGATTTCCTTTGCTTATATTCTCTGTAAATTTGAATATTGGGTTATGACCTCTATCCCCAAAATGGTCATTTACAGGTATATCTCTTGATGATAATTTATGTTTAGTTGTAAATTTCTTTTTTTCTTGGAGAGCTTTGAACTCTTCGTTTTTCTTGATAAATCTATAGAATGGAATCAATGAATATTTAGTCTTACCAGTAGTTAAAACATGATCAAAATCAAGATGATGCTGCTTAGTATATTGACCGTACCAGATGACGCGAATATCTTTGTTGTATTTTTTCTTGATATATCCTACTAAAGCCTTATATTGACTTGACACTAAATCATTGATTCCACTACTAGCATCAGCAGCAATAGCAAAAGTGAATTGGCCTGGATTATTGTTAGTGATTTTTGCAATGAACTTGTCAATATCGTCAAAATTACCCTTAAAATTACCCCCCACTGCACCGATACAAGGATAACCGGATAATTGATTAATTATGAATGGTTTAAGACAGCCTTCACTGAATAGAATGACATTCCTTCTTTGCTTGCTCCCCTTTCCGTCGTTGACAGTAAACTGACTCCGTTTATCTTGATTGGAGTTGCAGAGAGTATGCGGAGTCTTGCCGTTGATATGTTGGTTGTAACCGCCTTTATTACCAGCGCTTAACCAGATGTATTTGTCATTCTTTATTTTTAATTGACCACCAACAACTAGGCCGTCCTCATCAAATATGGGGCAAAAGTAGCTATCATTAGGAGCTACCGTCCTCAATCTATCTTGACTATCCCTGTATGTACCAGGTAAACCCTCATACTTATCGTCAATAACACCCTTTGGAAATGATTTACCCAGTAACCCGCTTGGCTCAACACCTCTTTTCAGTAAATCAGCTTTTGCCCAATCTTCTACAGGTTGTTGGCACAGCATATCCAGGAGGAGGTTATTAATACTCCCCTGGGTTAGGTGTGACACCTTTGAAGGCTTTACAGGTTCTGGTTTTGGTAGTTTCTTATATTCAGATAATTGAGATGAGTCAGGTCTGTAGAGATAACCTATACCTGCCTTGTCTTGTCCTAAATTTTTCCAGCCTGGTACTTGCCAATCTTCACCACAGATAACCAGACTGCCGTTAGTGCTACATCTCTTGTGTTGACCGTTGCATATGGGACAGTTATCAGGGAGTCCTGCTAATTTTCTTGTCTGTTTTAACCCCTCACGGGCGTTTGATTTGGTGTAACGAGAGTAGTAGCCGACTACAGCGGTATCGTATTTATCAATGCGTTGCAACTCCTGATACCCTACCCTTGCTGCTTTTTTAGCTTCTGCTAACTGCTTTCTGTGAGCGGTAAGAGCTTTTGCTTCTTCAGTAGACATATACCTTGCCTGGTCTACAGTCGGTACTGATTGAATGCCTTTCCAATTAGGAGTATGTTCAGGTGAAAATCGACCTAAAGCGCCACCTGTAATAATTTCATCTTTATTGATGGCATGATTGCCGTTCCCGATTGCAGATGAAGATTTTTCAGTAACTTCACCTTTAAAGTATTTACTCAGTAATCCCATAGTTATTGTTGTTTTGATTGCTTTGCTTGAATGTACTCGCTGTAACTAACGGTACTGAAACTAGCAAGAGTGCTAGCATTAAACCCGCCAGGAAGGCAGGCTCTATAATTGTGTTAACTCGTGTCTTCATCGCTTTTCTAAAGATGCTAGTTTGATTTCTACTTCGATTTCGGTGAAACCGCTCTTATTAAAGTCAATGGGTGATGAAATGATGTAGACGTGCTTACCTACGGTAATTTCAATGAAAACTTGCTGATAGTTTCTAGGTTTGTTCAAAATTCCGTAGGTGTTGCAGTCCAAGGTTTCGTAGGTTACAGCCATCATCCTATATGTGGAGCTGATGGTAGCCCTGGGAAAAACATAGATTCATCTAAATCCAATGATTCCAGTTTCTCATCCTTCTCTTTGAGGATTTTCTCTTGGATAATCATCCGAGCTTCTTCTTTATAATCAGTGAGGTATTTCTTGTAAGCGATACCCCATTCAATGGCATCTTTCCTCGCTTGGATGCGAGCGTCATCAGTATGATCGGATTGTGATTGCTTAATCGCATCATTAATTGACTGCTGTTGCTTCACATTCAACTGTTGTATAATTGCCCCGTTGTTCGTTGTCATAGGTGGTTGTTTCTCCTAATAAGTCAATGACTGTATTCAAGTGATAGACTGCTTGTGCCCTACCTCTAGTCGCTGCTAGGAAACGGTAAGCTACTATTGCTTCACAACTTTTGCGGTCGTAACCCTTGTCATATTTAAAGTGAGTAAACCCTTTAATCTGACATTGTGATAGTAATTGAACATCTCTAGTAAATTGGTTATTAGAGAGTTTTAGACCTGCACGTTTGAGCGCTTCGAGTAGATTCTTCCTGGTAAAGAAATCTTTATCTCCTAACGCAACATAGATGCTAGTCTTAATTCGGTCGATTGTTTTTTCGTTGAACATTTTTCACCTACTTCCCCAATAGACGCCATCTTTGTCAGGAACATTGAAGAAACCCCAATAAGTGATATCCAGGGGAAGTGCTTCATAGAAACCCTGTTGTTCAAATGTCTCCATCTCTTCATAGGAAAGATATTCAAAATCTACGAAAGTGACATCGTTGATTCTTTTTAGTGGTTCAGTCATCTCCTTCTTATAAGTGTTAATTTAGATTATGGATATCTACCTAATATTTACTGAAAGCCTCATTAAATGGTTCATTACAGATGAAACGATGAACAACTAGACAAGACTGCTAGTAATGAGATATCCTGGACTTGTACATGAGATATGAGTGATTTATGAGGTAACACCCCGTTGATTCTAGGGACGACGCCCTTCTATCCAGTCGGTGTTTCCTGTTTGCTCATGCTTTAATAATACTAAATATCCTCTGAAGATATCAAGATGTTTTTCCTATAAATTCTGGTTATATCATTAGGATGTTAATATGGCAGAGAGAAAAATGTTGTCTGTAGCAGTACCAGACGATTTGATGGAAGTAGTGAAGATGCTATCCGAACATTCCGGGAAAAGTATGTCGTCATCCCTCATCTACATAGCTGAAAGAGGCGCTCCCATAATCATTGATGAGTTAAACAAATTCGAGGTTTACAAAGAGGCAGTAGCAAAAAGGAAAGCCAAGGAAAAAGATAGTGTCGCTTTAACCGACAGTAATGGAGATGATGAAAAATCCAAACCTAAAGAAGTTAAAGGGAGTAGTGATTCTAAAAGTAAAAAGTAAGGTGTTGACAAGTCCAATTTAATTATGTATATTGTCTATATCCCTAAATTAAAGGCCACTTTTTACTGACATCACTACAAATAAGCATATAATTCTGTTTTAATATAAACTTTTGCAATAAAGCTTTACTCTAGAACAGAAAATCATGCTCTGGTAAGATAAAAGAACAATAAATGGACATTAAACCACCAATAATTAATTTGGTGGTTTTCTAATTTGTGAAGCCCGCCCTTATCGCAGGGTTATCTTTAACTATCCACTCAGCGATAATATCTTCTGTGATTAAATTGACCGTTTTAACTCCTGTGGTAATCTGAATTTCAGCGTATTTTATGTTATTTCGGTTGACCGTTCTCAGGCGTCTAGAAACTTCCTGTTTGGAGATACCAGACAACCGAGCATAACCTTTAACTGAGCAATAACTCTCGCCAGTATGATTATTGATAATTACCTCAATACCATCATCAGAGATGAATGTTTGCTATTTTAATTGGCCATCATTTACTGTCTCCACCTATAAAAACAAAAATCAATTTTAATCAATAATCAGAGACTTTTGTTATGCTTAATCAACCATTTTGTCTGTCACACCTACCCCTAGCGGGTAATATATAATCCCCCCTGGCATAGCTGTGACAAAATAAAAGCCTTTTACAGTGAGGATTTCAGGGAAAAATAATAATTATCATTTATTGGTAATAGCTATCGCTTCTACTGTAAAGTCGGATTAAAAGTTATACTGAAAATCAAGGTTCAAAGGGGTACTCAGAATTCAGGAGTTGAGGCCAATTGCCCCTGATTAATCTAAGTACCCCTTTAGTATTGGAGATTTCTTTAATTCATATCACCCATTAAAAATAGGTAAGATTCTAAAATAATTTCATCTTCCCACCTATCCATAATCAGCCAACCTTCCCAACCCAACGAAGCAACATAAGTCTCATAAAACGCCTTCCTTTTCTCTTCAATTGTGAGTGGTCTTGCACCAAAAGCATCTCTGAAAAAGTCAGTTAAAGACATCTTTGTTAGTGCCATATTTAAAGCTATGGCCTCTTTTTTGCCTTGAGATGCAGCGTATATAATCATACGAGAAAAGTCATCTATACTGATTAGCTTTGCAGACCTCTCTCCTAGGTTTGAATCGGTTAGCACTTCTGAAATATAATCTGTGAAACCTATTTTCTGTAAAGCTTTGAATGTGTTAGCTTTTCTCTTTATCGTCAAAGTTAACCAATTTTTAGCAAAACCTATGGCCTCAGATTATGTTGTAATTGATACATGGTAATACCCATTCGGTAGCTCAAATCCTTCTACTTCAATTTCAGGACAAAATCTTATGATTGCCCGCTTTGCTTTTACTGTTTTATTCATGCTAAGATATCTTTGCGAATTGATATGAGTTAATAGTTGTAGCTTGATTATTTTCCGTCTTTTATAGCTATAATCAAGCTACAATTCTTTGCATATTTTAACACAATGAATCAGCAATAAAATCGGCAAGAAAATGATAGTAATTGATTTAAAAAATACTCCTACCGATAAACAATACTCAAATTTCAGGAATTACTACTGAATCATCAGCACCCCAATAGTGCTGCAAAATCATCTTTTCAGAAGTCCCAGTCATCTTTGCTGTAGTAGCAATATCTATATCCGTTTCCCTTAATACAAGACTGATAAAGCTGTTTCTGAGGTTATAAGTAGGTAAATCCTTGCTAATTTTACCCGCCTCTTTTAACTGCTTAATAACTGGCTTAAACACCCTCGTGTTGAACTTTTTCTGGTTTATATAAATCCCAGTCACAGAAGGGAAAACCAGCTTTGATTTATTCTGGCACTGCTGCTGAGATAGTAATTCCTTCAATTTATTATTTATCCTAATCTCCCTACCGTCATTAGTTTTTGTCCCGTTAGCCAGATTCCCATGAGTAAAACGTTTGTTAATACTAATAATTCCTTGGGTTAAATCAATATCTTCCCAAGTTAAAGCGATCGCCTCTTCAGGTCTACAACCCGTATAAGCCAAGAAAGCAACGTAGGGATAATAATGCTTATGTTTCTCCTGAAAAGCCTTTAATATCTCATTAATTTCACCCCTAGACCATGCTTCCTTGCTTCTGTTGGTACGCTTAGGTAACTTCGGTAAAAATTACTTAATGTCCTTCCAAGGATTTTTAATATCATTACGTTTAGCCCAGGCATTAGTAGCGCAGACTATTTCATCCAACGCACGTTTCATAGTAGACGGGGAGTAGTGTTTGAGCAAAGTATCTACTACCTTATTTACTGATTCTTGCTTGCAGTCAACTATATTTAGAAACTTATCCGCAAATTTCCACGAGTTCTTTTGAGTAGATATTGCAATTTTATCTTTCTTGATTTCCTTGTGCCTTTCCCAGATTTGTTTGAGATTCCAGCTTAATTCCTTGTTAGTCGGTTTAATACTCTCTGCTTGGTGTTTTTTAGAGGCTCCTAAGTAAGATATCATCATAGATACCTAACTTACTTTTAGCTAATGCAGTATCAATTTCCTTAGCCTTAGCAGTCGCTATTCTCAGGCCGTCTTTTGTCCCTTCCGGACAAATCTGCAAAGATTTACCCCTTTTGTCAAATGTCCATCTTAATCTAATATGGCCTTTGAAAATCTCAATAGCTACTCGGCCTACCTTTTTGACTGTCCCTTGAGACTTGTTTCTCACTTTTGATGTACCTCAAAAAAAATACAATCTGAGGTACAGAAAAATAAACTCTAAATCCTTGAGACTCTTGTCTCATATAGCCAAAAAGTGCAATGGCATTGAGGGGGCCAGCGGTTCGAGTCCGCTTAACTCCATATTAATAGGGCTTTGTTTCCAAGGTTTCTTTCCTTTCCTACAGGTACTAATTTAGTATAAATTTAGTATCGCCAAATGGTAAAAAAGAAGCTACAAAGTTTTATATTATACCGTCATTCTGGTATAGGATGAGTTGCACCAACCCTAGCGGTAGAGTTAGTGTCTAAGTCCTAATATTCATCTATACTTTCAATTCAGCACTATCGCAGAAATTGTAAAAATTCAACTTTTTTAGATACTTCTCTGTTATGAGTT
>NZ_LGSU01001314.1 GCF_002260545.1 Hydrocoleum sp. CS-953
AGGTAATTGTTAATTATTAATTATTAATTATTAATTATTTCAACCACCCTTATGATTAAAAAGTGCAATTTTTATAGCCATTTTTTATCTCCCTAACCTGGTATAATAAACTGGATTATTGTGACCAATAAACTNAATTGTTAATTATTAATTATTAATTATTAATTATTTCAACCACCCTTATGATTAAAAAGTGCAATTTTTATAGCCATTTTTTATCTCCCTAACCTGGTATAATAAACTGGATTATTGTGACCAATAAACTAATAATAAAAACACCCAACGCAGCAATAGCAATTACAAATAAAATCAAGCCACCTAAAACTAAAAAAATAAACCAGCGATCGGCACTTTTACTAACTTGAGGAGATTCTAAATGACTCTCTAACAAATCCATATTTTTAGAATTTGCTTTCCATGCAACATCAAATAAATCCCCAAAAACAGGTACAATACCAGCTAGTGAATCAAATACTATATTAGTAGCCATTCGTGTTAAAGTCTCTTTGGGTAATCCCATAGTTGCAGCAGAGAAAACTATATAAACAGAAATTAGCCCTCCCAAAACATCTCCACCACCAGGAATTAACCCTAGCACTGGATCGAGACCAATACCTAATGATGTACCAGGAACACGAATAGCATTATCAAGTAAGTCGCTAAGTTTACGCAATTCTCTAACCTTAGCTACTTTAGATTGATGACTTGGAGTGGGAGAAGATTTTGCCATTGTCAGTTATTAGTTAGTCAGTTATCAGTTATTGTAAGCATTCAGCCATTCTTTTATAGAAGTCCTGTTAGTATCTTTATACATTGATTTTCTTTTCTACAACCTGAGTGTTATGGCTGCTGCTAGGCTCCCCCTTTCATGTAGTGCAGCTAAATGCATAACTTAGTTGAATAAAAAGTCATATACATGGGCGAGTAACCCCAGTTAAGCTTTATCATATCACAATTTGTGCCAGGATGGAACCCCAAATCCTCAAGATTTTTTGGGAGCTTTAGACAATGAAGAGGTTGATAATTTTGTCGGGAGGTTATAGAGGGAGAGATTCGAGCGGGAAACAGTCATTCGGGTGCTTCACACAATGAAATTCTGGCTGATATTGCTCCTAAGAAAAATTCCTCAATGTTGCGATCGCTCCTTAGCTATCAATTTTAGTTGAATAAAAAGTCATGCGTAAAGGCGAACGACCCCAATTAAAATTTATCATATCACAATTTGTGCCAGGATGGAACCCCAAATCAAAAAAAAATCTTGGGAGAGCTTTAGACAATGAGGAGGTTGGTAATTTTTTTCGGGAGGTACGGGAGGTAAAAGATGGAAAGATTCGAGTGGGAAAAAGCCAGCATTTTTGGGAGCTTCACAGAATGAAAATATTTCTGACATTGTTCGGGGGGAAAATTCCTCAATATTGCGATCGCTCCTTAGTTATCAATTTTGGTTGAATAAAAAGTCATGTACATGGGCGAGTAACCCCAGTTAAACTTTAACATATCACAATTTGTGCCAGGATGGAACCCCAAATCCCCAAGATTTTTTTTGGGAGCTTTAGAAAATGAAGAGGTTGATGATTTTGTCGGCAGGTTATAGATGCAAAGATTCGAGGGATCAAAAGTCAGAATTTGGTGCTTCACAGAATGAAAATTTTTCTGACATTGTTCGGGGGGAAAATTCCTCAATATTTTGATTGTTTCTTAGTAAGGAAACTTCAACGTGGTTCAGGAATCTGAAAGCGCTGTAAAACTTTGTAGGGATGTTCCATGGAACATCTCTACTTTGGTCTACCTAAGTCAAAACTGCCATAAGAGTCATAGACTACTTTGCTTCAGTAAAATCAGCATCAATTACATCATCACCACCACTAGCACTTGAGGAAGAGGAAGAAGCACCAGCATCACCATTGGGTGCAGCACCATCAGCAGGTGCGCCATCAGCTTGTTGATACATATTGCTGCTGACAGTGTAGAGAGCTTGTTGTAATTCAGTAGTCAGAGATGTAATCTTCTCATCGTCTTCCTGAGCAACAGCATCCCGCAAGTCTTTAATCAAACCTTCAATTTTAGTCTTATCAGCTTCAGGAACTTTATCTCCCAACTCTTCAATTTGCTTCTCAGCTTGATATGCTAAAGAGTCAGCTTGGTTTTTGCGGTCAATTTTCTCACGACGCTCTTTGTCTGCAGCAGCATTTGCTTCTGCTTCTTTAACCATCCGATCGACTTCTGTATCTGGTAGAGTAGAAGCACCTGTGATACTAATAGACTGTTCCTTACCAGTACCTTTATCCTTAGCAGTTACATTCAGAATACCATTAGCATCAATATCGAAAGTAACTTCAATTTGAGGTACGCCACGAGGAGCTGCAGGGATACCATCTAAGCGGAAAGTTCCTAAACTCTTGTTATCATTAGACATTTCCCGCTCACCTTGTAGCACATGAATTTCTACATTTGTCTGACCATCTACAGCAGTTGAGAATACCTCTGATTTCTTGGTAGGAATAGTAGTGTTGCGCGGAATAATTTTTGTCATTACCCCACCCAGAGTTTCCACACCCAGAGATAGAGGAGTAACGTCTAACAAGAGAATATCTTTAACTTCACCTGCTAATACACCAGCTTGGATAGCAGCACCAACAGCTACCACTTCATCAGGGTTAACACTTTGATTAGGATCTTTTCCTAGAACTTTCTTAACAACTTCTTGAACTGCTGGAATTCGAGTGGAACCACCAACTAATACTACTTCGTCAATAGCTTTTTTATCTAATTTGGCATCCCGGATAGCATTTTCTACAGGAATCCGACAGCGATCTATCAGCTCGGAACATAAACCTTCAAACTCAGCTCTGGTAAGAGTTATATCTAAGTGCTTAGGTCCGTCTTGGGTGGCAGTAATAAATGGTAGGTTAATTTCTGCCTGAGTAACACTAGAAAGTTCAATCTTGGCTTTCTCTGCTGCTTCTGTTAAACGTTGTAGAGCTTGTTTATCTTTACGGAGGTCGATACCTTCTGCTTTTTGGAATTCACTAGCTAGATAATCAACGATTTGCTTATCAAAGTCGTCACCACCAAGGTGAGTATCACCAGAAGTAGCTAATACTTCAAATACACCATCACCTACTTCTAGTATGGAAACGTCGAATGTACCACCACCAAGGTCAAATACTAAAATAGTTTCGTTACTCTTTTTATCTAAACCGTAAGCTAGAGAAGCTGCAGTTGGTTCGTTGATAATCCGCAGCACTTCCACACCAGCAATTTTACCAGCGTCTTTGGTTGCTTGTCTTTGGGAATCATTAAAGTAAGCAGGTACGGTAATTACGGCTTGCGTTACTTGTTCCCCAAGATACTTACTAGCATCATCAACCAGTTTACGCAGGACTTGGGCTGAAATTTCTTCTGAGGCAAATTGTTTTTCTAAAGCTTGGCAATCTAATTTAACATTACCATTAATGTTGAGAACTTTATAGGAAACTTCAGTGGTTTCGTGGGTTACTTCATCAAATCTACGTCCGATGAACCGCTTGACTGAGTAGAAGGTGTTTTGGGTGTTCATCACAGCTTGACGCTTGGCGATTTGACCTACAAGTTGTTCTCCTTTTTTGCCATAAGCTACTACGGAGGGAGTTGTACGGAAGCCTTCAGCGTTAGCTATAACTGTGGGTTTACCACCTTCCATAACCGCAACGCAGGAATTTGTTGTACCTAAGTCAATTCCGACTACTTTTGCCATAACAGTGTTTTTACTCCATTAAATACAAAATTTTTGCTTATTTGTCAATGTCAACTCTATTGTTTTGATTGACTTAAGGACTAATATTTAAGCTCAATAGTTTTAGTTTGAGTTTAAGGTAAGTCCAGTTTAAATACAGTCTTAAGATTAAGTTACTTATATCTATACTGTCGTTAGTTAGAGGATTCCATGAAGGCGTATTTACCGAACATCATGGAATGTGATAATTTGAGGCACTTTTTTATATACTTTTGTCTCTTTTCCCTCTCTAATTTAGGGCTAAGAAGCAATTACTGTCATTGTGGCAAACCGTAAGTTAAGTGTTGTGTTTGCCGTCTAGCGATCGCTTTTTGATACTAAATCCGGTTTACATTAGTTATACCAATTTCACAAAATATTGCTACAGTCACGACACAGGGAACAGAGAACAGTGGGAAGAAAAACATAAATATTAAAGAAGAAAAAAGGTTTGATTTCCAGAATTTATGGAATTTATATTTTTTTCTTCTAGGAATAAATCAACAATTCCGATGTAACTGCCTTTTTTGAAAATAGTATTACTTATGAAATAAGGGAATAGGCAAATAATAGGTATCTTTCGATCCTACATTCCCTATATAAACTTGTCATACTGTTTCACGGAATTCAAAAGTCAAAAGTCATGCATTAAGATTTTGTAAACTCAAAACTTTGACACTACAGTAGAAATTATTTCACATCTAAATCTTGTCATACTGTTTCACGGAATTCAAAGGTCAAAAGTCATGCATTAAGATTTTGTAAACTCAAAACTTTGACACTACAGTAGAAATTATTTCACATCTAAATCTTGTCATACTGTTTCACGGAATTCAAAGGTCAAAAGTCATGCATTAAGATTTTGTAAACTCAAAACTTTGACACTACAGTAGAAACTATTTATGACATCTTTAAAGTGAATTGGTATAAGATTAAATAAAAGTAGTATAAAATTTAGTAATTCACCTGGTATTTATAGAGTATAAATCATGTTCATTGACTTTTCCTATTTGTCAAATTATCAGGAAAATATTAAGGTAAGTATTCAGCTATTAGCATTCAGCTTTTCGTGCGGAATGCTACGCAAATACAAATTTTAATTTTCCTTAGATATAATCCCTCCTTCTAGCTGATAGTTGACTGCTGAATGCTTATATATTAAGAACATAAATACTGAATTATTTGCTCATATTCGCAACCGTTATTTTTCCCAATTCCTGCTGATTTTTGATACTAATCTCATGTTCGGTTGAATACTTATAAATAATTATCAAGGAGTAATAATTGCTAGAGAAAGGATTCAGCATAAAAGTAGAAATTTAATATCTTTTCCATACTGTCAGAGCTGAAATTTTATTCATAACTGATTATCCGAACATGATATAAGTTTTGAGGTAAAGTTATACCGTTTCATGGAAGTTAAAAATCAAAAGTAAGATTTTATAGACTCCAAACTTAGATGCCACAATAATAATTNTTGCTAGAGAAAGGATTCAGCATAAAAGTAGAAATTTAATATCTTTTCCATACTGTCAGAGCTGAAATTTTATTCATAACTGATTATCCGAACATGATATAAGTTTTGAGGTAAAGTTATACCGTTTCATGGAAGTTAAAAATCAAAAGTAAGATTTTATAGACTCAAAACTTTGATGCCACAATAATAATTTAAGGAAATTATTTTACTTATGGGTTTTGAAACTATTTGTGACATCTTTAAACCGCATTGGTATTAGAAGTTTAGGTTTAATACAGTAGATTTAGGAGCAGTTATTAATAGAAGAAATAGATTGCTACTACTACTTTTACCAAAGGATAATTGATAATAAACAATTCATAAGTACCCAAACAAAATTATTTACCTATTCCAATTATATCTAATCTTGACAAAGCAATATATTCAGCTTTGCTAAGTGTGTAATTAATTTTGTATACCTACTTAATGAAATAGTTTTGTAAATCTATAATTTTCTCTACCTATTTCTATCTAACTCTAAACATACTCTAATTATCCATTATCAATTAATTAAACATATCCGAATATCAATTTTTTTAAATGTGCAAAAACTTACTATCCGACCGATTCCTAGAATCTAAAAATTTCAACTGTCGATAAAGCATAGAAATTATTGGTAAATCAACTCCCGCCTCTTTTGCCATCCGTAAAGGATTACCAACAATTGCTTCAACTTCCAAAGGTTTTTTCCCTTCATAATCTAGTTTCATACTGGTTAAATAAGGTTTCATTTGCTCTGTATAGTCGAGCATTTTTTGGATAAAGCGGTCATCTATTATTCGCCCGCAACTCTTTGCTCCTGCTGACACTTCCCACATTAATTGTTCTGCTAAAAACCGCGTATCTGTATTAGCCATAATTTCATCTGTTCTAGCATCTAATACCACGGAAAGACCATTATAAGGAATATTCCAAACTAACTTTTTCCACCTAGCTAAAAGTAAATCTTCGCTCAACTCAATTGGAATATTTGCCTGTTCAAAATCTTGAGCAATTTCACGAATTTTTTCTGTAATTCCTGCTGCTGTATAGTTAGGCAAATACTGCCCAATAGTAATAATACCATAGTCTATATGGCGAATTTTACCTGCTCCTACTTTATTAGAACAGACAAAACATAACCCACCTATTAAGGTATTACTTCCTATAATCTGGGAAATTTCTGGTTCAATATTTATACCATTTTGTAAGAGCAAAACCACAGTATTTTTATTTACTAATGGTGGTAATAATTCTGGCAAAAGATAATTTTGCGTTGCCTTCAATGCCACAACAACTACATCACAACTTGGCATTTTTTTTACATCGTTATAAGCATCTACTTCTGGTAGAGTAAAATCTCCATCCACTGATTCGATAATTAAACCTTTTTCCAGAACCTGTTGGTAGTCGCTACGCAGTAAAAAACTAACTTTATGACCTGCTTTTTGCAGTTTTGCACCGTATAATCCACCAACAGCCCCAGTGCCAATAATTGCATAAGTTTTATTTGACATTTTGAGAAAAATTGAGATGTTTATTAAAAGTATAGAATATAGCAGTTATCATATTCATAAAATACATTTTTTTCTTCTTCTCTATTGGTAATAATTCAGCAGTCAGCTATCAGCTTTTAATTATTATTTTTTTAATATACAAAAGAAGGAATTAGTCTCTCAAGAGAATTAAAAGTTATGTTTGCACAGGATTCCACAGGAAATTAAATTGGTAATCAGATAAGCTTAGAGTTGCTTGATTCTTTGCAAAAGCTAAATCCTTACCTCTATTCCCTAAAATTATCTAAATATCTCACAACTTAGAATCATATTGCTATGTGTTAATGAAAACCGCTATGAGACTATAAATAGGTTTGGCTGAAAAAGTCTTTTAGTATAGGGGAATAGTCAAGAGGAATGGAAGTTATAGAGTAGGTAGTGACAAGAATAGTCCCTTGATTTTTCTGCCTCCTATTACGCCATTTTAGGCTCACTTGTTCAGCTTGAGCGACTGAAAAGCTGGTACTTTTTCAAGCTCTAAAATTGCTCAAATATTTATCTGTCAATCCTTTGATATTTAATCAGGAAACCATCAATATTCTTGAAAATTAAAAAACTAAAAATATAGTTTTTCAAGAATATATATTTCAGTTTAAATACTTTCTTTTAATAATTCCTATTTATTTCTCTAAAAATAAATTAATTAGGTAATTCATCCTCAGAAACCGTAGAATTTATTTGACTAGGAAGAGTTAAAGTCACAATGCTCAAAAGATTAAGACTACGATAACCATCAGAGATTACATCTGCATATTCTTTTGAATAAAATGGACTGGTATGATAAGCAAATCCTTCTCCTATTTCATATCTTGTTAATTCTGGTAGTGAAGTAGTCACTACTTGAACCTGTCGTTCGTTTTGTGGCACTANGACTACGATAACCATCAGAGATTACATCTGCATATTCTTTTGAATAAAATGGACTGGTATGATAAGCAAATCCTTCTCCTATTTCATATCTTGTTAATTCTGGTAGTGAAGTAGTCACTACTTGAACCTGTCGTTCGTTTTGTGGCACTACTATTGCATGATATCTAGCAGTATTTGGCTGTTGATTAATATATTCAGAAAGTCAACCATCTAATTCTCCCATAATTAGCTTTTCTTTTTCGGAAACTTCTTCATCAATATTCACTAGAGCATGGATAATATCTTTTAATTCTGATACTTATTTCTGTGGTGGAGAAGTTGCTAAATAATCAGTGACATCCTGACGTAAATTTATCATATTTATAGCACCATCTGCCCCTTTATTTGTAGTTAAANGTGGTGGAGAAGTTGCTAAATAATCAGTGACATCCTGACGTAAATTTATCATATTTATAGCACCATCTGCCCCTTTATTTGTAGTTAAAATTTCCCAGGAAAAATTAATATCCCAATGGTCAGCAAATGATTGAATAAATTGTTTTTCTCTGGGGTCAAGCACTTCATCAATCATAGCTACTTGACTTAAAATCTTGATAATTTTTTTAGCTCCCGAAGGTTTTAAAAATGACTTAGCTAAATCTCCAGCTTCTTTTCTTTCAAAATTAAGGGTTTCTTTGATTAAAGTCCAGAAGCCTTTTTTTCTTTCTCCAGGTACCCATAATGACATTCCTACAANATATAGAAAACTGCCAAACCAGCAAATAATACAGTGTCTATTAAACCCACATATTCCCCATTGAAAAGATAGTTAAGTGCAAAAATAAATCCGGGAAATAAAGAAACTAATTGTGCTGTAACAGATATACTTTCTACAACTACACGCTCATGTTTTCGCTTCCAAATTTGGTTAGCTGTTAGGTAGACTTCTGTTAAAGAAAAACCTATAGATAAAAAAGCTAGTATAGATACTACTTTCTGAAAAATTTCCATGATACTGCTCCAAAATGTAATCATGATTGATACATAATTTACCACTACATCAACAATTTGCCGATATAAAAAGATGATACTATAAATATTATTAAAAATAGAAAAACATAATTTTTCAAGAATATTTTTTCAGTTTAAATTATTTGAATAATCCCCATTTATTTCTCTAAAAATTGATTAATTTGGTGATTCATCCTAAGAAACTATAGAATTTATTTGACTAGGAAGAGTTAAAGTAACAATGCTGAAAAGATTGAGACTACGATAACCATCAGAGATTACATCTGCATATTCTTTTGAATAAAATGGATTACTATGATAAGCAAATCCTTCTCCTACTTCATATCTTGTTAATTCTGATAGTGAAGTCGTCACTACTTGAACTTGTCGTTCGTTTTGTGGCACTACTATTACATGATATCTAGCAGCATTTGGTTCTTGACTAATATATTCAGAAAGTAAGCCATCTAATTCTCCCAGAACTAGCTTTTNGTGGTGGAGAAGTTGCTAAATAATCAGTGACATCCTGACGTAAATTTATCATATTTATAGCACCATCTGCCCCTTTATTTGTAGTTAAATTTTCCCAGGAAAAATTAATATCCCAATGGTCAGTAAATGATTGAATAAATTCTTGTTCTCTGGGGTCAAGCACTTCATCAATCATAGCTATCTGACTTAAAATATTGATGATTTTTTTAGCTCCTGAAGGTTTTAAAAATGATTTAGCTAAATCTCCAGCTTCTTTTCTTTCAAAATTAAGGGTTTCTTTGATTAAAGTCCAGAATCCTTTTTTTCTTTCTCCAGGAACCCAGAATGACATTCCTACAATTATATTGAAAACTGCCAAACTAGCAAATATTGTACTGTCTATTAAACCTACATATTGTCTTTCAAAAAGATAGTTAAGTGAAAAAACAGATAAGGGAAATAAAGAAACTAATTGTGCCGTAACAGATATACTTTCTACTACTAAACGCTCATGTTTTCGCTTCCAAATTTGATTTGATTTGAGGTATGCTTCTGTTAAAGAGAAGCCGATAGATAAAAAAGCTAGTATAGATACTGCCTTTTGAAACATTTCCATGATACTGCTCCAAAATGTAATTTTGATACAAAATTTACCACTA
>NZ_LGSU01001315.1 GCF_002260545.1 Hydrocoleum sp. CS-953
CAATCATTCCTTGTATAAATACTTTTTTTTAGCAATAAATCACCCTGAAAAAAATCATAATTATTGCTCTATAAGTAGATTTTTTTTTAATCTTCAATTGATGCTTAGTCAATTACCCAATAACCATTTTGTCGCCAATATTGTTCCTTTAAAGCTTCTGCTAAATTTTTTGGTTGAATCCAACCTAGAAACACCAATAGTTCTCCTAGTTTGAGATGCAATAAAGTCTGAACGTTTATTGCTTGGTTTAGTTTAACTTGAGAAATTAATTGTCTTCGTACTAAAATTTCACCTATTTTCATAATCGTGTTTCACCTGAATTTATTTTGTCTGTTCATTACCTACTAGCTTCCATCAAGGTGAACTTATGCAGGTTCTACCAATTATTTCTCAAAAGTGCATAACTTCAAATCATCAGAGACTATAATAAAAATGAAGTTAGTTGATGAAGTTTGAAATTTTATAGCGCTTTTTATTTCGGTAGATCACAAAGTAGGTTAGTCAATTATCCAATCACCATTTTCTCGCCAATATTGTTCCTTTAAAGCTTCTTCTATATTTTGTGGTTGAATCCAACCTTGGAAGACTAATAGTTCTCCTAGTTTCAGATGCAATGAAGTCTGAATATTTATTGCTTCCTTTAATTGATTTTGAGAAATAAATTGTCTTCGCAGTAATATTTCACCCATTTTCATTGAAGTCTGAATATTTATTGCTTCCTTTAATTGATTTTGAGAAATAACTTGTCTTCGGAGCAAAATTTCGCCTATTTTCATTATCGTGTTTCTCCTGATTTATTCTGTTCATTAACTACTAGCTTCAGTCTGGGGGAACTTATGCAGGTTCTGTCAATTATTTCTCAAAGGTGCATAAGTTCAAATCATCAGAGACTAGAGTAAAATAGAACCTTTAGGAGAATGTATTGTAAGTGCTAATGAGCCTAAATACTGATTTAATAAAGTTGAATAATACTGTGGAGGAGTATAGGGAGGAGACAAATGGTTCTGAGCAAGAACTACTGGACATTACGCAAAATTGATTTAGCTAGCTATAATGTGTCTGCTTCTCAGAGGGGATATCAAGAGGAGGTACTATTGCCTGTTCAGCAACAATTTCAAATTTGGTTTCCGTCTATTGCTGAACTCAAAGAACTCCCCTCTCAAGATGACCGAAAAATTCAAGCTACTTTGCTATCTCACTTTCTATCTCAAAATTCTGTCTCTTCTAAACAAGGAAGCATAACAGCAGGACTTTCTTTGCGTTGTTACATTTCCCATGCTATTGTTCATGCTTGTCACAAACTGGCTCAACAATTTGGCGATCGCTATGGTTTTTCCCACCTAGACTTATTGTACCTGGTACTTACTGATGATGGTAAAATTAAGAGCTTTGAGGAAGTTAGCGAAAACTCTCAGTCTTCTTACCCTTATTTTTGGGCGCACATTTTGAGAAAGTTCAATCCTAATAAAGCTGGACTCTGGAATTGGACTTATTTACTCACCCGTCGCCACCCAGAATTAACTCGAACGTTATGGGTGGAATTTGGTTTGTCTTTAACTACTCCTTGGGGAAAACTCAATGATATTAAGCGTTACCAAATGGAAACTCTTTCACCTCAAGAACGGGATGTGGTAGAAGCGTTTCATGGAGTATATCGGCGCGATAGGCGAGAAAACGGTGCAAGAGGGAAATGTCCTGAACCTTCTGCATCTCAACTTCAAGAAATGCGCGATCGACTTTTTCCCAGGGGAATTGTATATAATTATTCCGAGGAACTACTCGATCAATTGAAAACTATTGCCCAGTTTCTACAGGAACAAATTTTCAATCCAACGGAGATTTCACCTCCCTCTAATTCTTCAGCAATGGAACTTGAATTTCTAGACGAAAATCGCGATCTAGCTATTATTGATGCTATTGAAAATGTGCTTTCTCAACGTTTGCATAAACTACAAAAAAGTGCATGGTATAGTGAATTTGCTCCTCATTTTTTGCCTAGTTTACGACTAATTTATTTNTTGAATTTCTAGACGAAAATCGCGATCTAGCTATTATTGATGCTATTGAAAATGTGCTTTCTCAACGTTTGCATAAACTACAAAAAAGTGCATGGTATAGTGAATTTGCTCCTCATTTTTTGCCTAGTTTACGACTAATTTATTTTCACAATAAATCTCAAAGTGAAGTAGCTCAAGAATTTAATATCAATAATCAATCTCAAGTTAGTCGGATTTTAAAACTTAAGCAAATGCTGAAGCAAATTCGAGAACAAGTAATGGAAAAATTGCTACAGATTTTGTTGAAGAAAGCAAACTTAAATTCAAGTCAAGGGGTTTTAGATGCAAATGCTTTTGATTCTTTAATTGAACTTTTAAGTCGTTATTTAGATGAAACCGTTTTTATAGAGGCAGCTAAGGAAATTTCTACAGGAAGGAAATACAAAAAAATGACAAGTTTGTTCTCTGAAAAAATGCGTTATTATCTTAAATATAGTCAGCCTAAGTAGCTAGGTGAAAAAAATTACAAGTACGTCCTAAGCAACGGTAACTCCGTGGAAGGAAGCAATCTCAATGCTTTTAACTGCTTTAATATTTCGTTACATAGTGACATTTATTCACGCCTACCTACTTCTTTGACAGTATAATAAATACTAAAAAAATTACATTAATTATTCCATTAATCACAAAAATCAAATTTGAAATTACAACAATAAACCGGAGAATTAATATGAATACTCGTTCTGATTATGAGCAAGTAAACCGAGCGTATTATCGACAATTACAGTTAGAAACTATTGATTTAGAACCTGAAGATTTTCAGCAAGCAAATCTCTTAAGTTCTAAATTTAATAACGAAGCCCAAAAATGGCAAGCTTATTTGAAAATATTGGCTTTATTTGCACTAAAAAAATGGTTGAGCGATCGCCATTTAAGATTAGATAATAGAATTGAATCTCTGACAACTAATCAAATTATTAGTTCTGAACCAATGAGCAATCTGCAAGTCGGCGGATTTAAAGTTTGCTTACTGACAAATGAGAGTATAGTAAATAAAAGAATAGAAATTCCTGTAAAAATGATTAATTCACCAGATTTTGCTGCACATTTATACATAGTAATACAGGTTTTAGTAGAGGAAGAAGAAGCTGTTATAATTGGATTTATACGGCATGATAAATTTAAAAATCAGTCTTTACAAAAAAACGAAATAGGAAATTATAAACTTTCTTTGTCTGAACTAAATTCTGACTCCAGTCACTTAATTTTAAATCTTAAATATTTGAGTCCGGCAGCTATTGAAATCCCCCAAAAAGAAAAATTAACAACCTGGTTAGAACATATTTTTACAGCAGGTTGGCAATCTGTGGAAGAAATTCTAGGAAATCGTAAACCAATTATACAAATGGCTTTCATTTTAGATAAAACAACAGAAAAATTATCTCCCAAAGCAGTTAAAAAAATTCTCAAACAATTCCAAATGACTCAAAAACAAAGAGGAAAAATACAGACAGATTTATCTCAAGCTGAACTATCAGATACAGAAGTAAATAAAGCTCTAGTAAAAATTTTACAAACAACAGAAGATGAAGAAACACGCTGGCAAATTGCCGAATTGTTGTGGGAAATTGACCCTAGTCATCCAGCAGCAGGTGTACGTCGAGCTATCGATCTAGGAATGCACCTAGCAGGAGTTCCAGTAGCACTAATGATAGCCATTTTACCCAAACCAAACCAAAGATTTGCTGTTCTTTCCAGAGTTTATCCTCTGCAAGACCAATCTTTTTTACCAGCAAATTTAAAACTTATTGGTTTAGATGAAATGGGGGAATCTTTATTTGAAATTCGTGCTAGAGAAAGAGATGATTATATTCAGTTTAAATTTACTGCTGATGTAGGCGATCGCTTTAGTCTTCAAGTTAGCCTTAATTCTGCCTCTGTGACAAAGCACTTTATTATTTGAATCAACTTAAATAAATAGTATAATATTACAATATAAAAAAAATTATGGATTAGAACAACAAATTAATAATAATGACTAGACAAGTTGTTATAAAAATAGAAGAAGGCAGTTTTGAATTAGGTTTTCCTGTTTCCCTAGAGTTTTGGCAAGATGGTAGGATTATTGCCAAAGAACGCAATTGTCCTCAATTGCCCCCTAACCCAGATTTTCCTAGAGTTTATGACGAATGGAGAAAAATTTATACTCAGTTGGGAGACAAATGGAGAAACGGCGTTGCTGATTTTGGATATAATTTCTATTTGTTGGCGATCGCTAAACTATTGAATGATACATACTTGAGATTATTCAGTTTTTATTTTCATACCTTGATTCAGCAACGCCAGTCGGTGACAACACGAACGATAGAGACGCAAGCGGGACAAATTACCCATGTCTCCAGTTTAGATGAATGCCAAGATGCCACTCTCACCCTGGAATCTAATGTCAGAAATTGGTTGGGGCAACCTATCTTTGGAGATATTCGTGGGCGAATTATAGGACGACTAAATGATGGAACTTCAAATCAATCAGTACGAGTTATCATCGATACATCAAATCCTTATCTGCGTAAATTATCCTGGGATTATTGGGATTTATTTGAGAGACCATATTTTTTACCCCAGGCAGAATTTGCCCTTTTATCTCAATATAATCGACCAACAGAAACGTTGAAGAAACCGATTCATATTCTGGCAATTTTTGGGAGCGATGAGGGGGAATTAGAACTGGAACAAGATCGGGAACTGATTCAAAACTTAAAAAGACATGGTGCAAGTATTAAGTCTATTCCGGAAAGGGGAAATTCTCTGACTCCTCAAGAACTATTTGATACTATTTGGCAAGGAAATTGGGATATTATTTTTTATGCAGGACATAGTTCTGAGCGGACTATTCATGTCGATCATACCTTAAATTTATCAATCAATTTTTTGAAAGAAGCTTTGAGGAGAGCGGCTCCTAGAGTTAAGCTAGCAATCTTTAATTCCTGTGATGGACTGGGTATTGCTGAATATTTAGCTGATTTTGATATTCCCCATGTGATTGTGATGCGAGAACCTGTTCCGGATTTAGTAGCACGGCGTTTTTTGCATTATTTATTAGAAGAATTTACCCAAGGTAAACCTCTCCACGTCTCTGTTAGAAAAGCACGGAAACACTTGCAAGAACTGGAAATTCCTGTTCAAAATGAATTGTTTTATCCAAGAGCATCTAGACTGCCTGTACTCATCCAAAATCCTGCTACGCCAGAACTATATTGGCCNAGAACCTGTTCCGGATTTAGTAGCACGGCGTTTTTTGCATTATTTATTAGAAGAATTTACCCAAGGTAAACCTCTCCACGTCTCTGTTAGAAAAGCACGGAAACACTTGCAAGAACTGGAAATTCCTGTTCAAAATGAATTGTTTTATCCAAGAGCATCTAGACTGCCTGTACTCATCCAAAATCCTGCTACGCCAGAACTATATTGGCCTAAGCAACCCACACTTCCAATCAGACAGATAATTCTGTTTTTGTTGATTATCATTGGCTTTTTTGGGGTTTCTAAACGAATCCCGAAATCTGAAGCGATGACAGATAACATCAGCATTGGTGAGGAAATTCTGGTAAAACTGTTTCAACCACGAGACAAACAAAGGGGTGTAGATGCAGTTGCCCAATGCCAGAAACCCTGGAATTATTTTCTACCTATTTGGAAAAGTCATATTCGACAACAGTGGAGTGATTGTTTTGTCACCAAAAAAAGTTATCAGGAGGCAGCTCAACATCTTCAGCAAAGCTGGAAAAGGGAACGAAGAAGTCCAGAAACTTTAATATATCTCAATAATGCTATTGTAGAAGCGACGGGTGTTGATTACTATACTATTACAGTTGTAGTTCCAGTTTTACAAGATGAAACGGAGCAAATAAGTAATGCAGAAGTTGCGGAAGAAATCTTACGGGGAGTCGCTCAAGCGCAAACAGAAGTTAACTTGAGTTTATTTAAGAAGGCAAAACCCTTTAATTTCACTTTGCCTGGTGCAAATTTTCTCAACCTTAATGACCTGAATGGAAAAGGTTTAAAAGTCATCATTGCTAATGATGCTAACCGTGAGGAGCAAGCAAATAAAGTTGCCAATACAATAGTCAAACGCCCAGATATTCTAGGTGTTATTGGTCATTGGACCAGTAAGATAACGACGGAAACTGTAGATATATATAACCAAAATAAATTAGTATTAGTTTCTCCTGGTTCATCCACATATGAACTCACAGTAAAACCTCGAAAATTTTTCTTCCGAGTTGTCACGACTAATGATTTCCGAGCAGAAGCAATGGTTGATATCTTAATGAATCAAATTAATCAAAACAGAGCTACAATTTTTTATAACGATGCTAGTCCCTATTCTAGTGATTACAAAAAACGTTTAGAAGAAAAATTTTCAGAAAAAGGAGCATATGTTATTGACTCAGTTGAGATATCTCGACCTAATTTTAATGCTAAAAATGCTATCGAAAAAGTCAGGAAAGATGGTAAATCAGCTATTATTCTCATCCCAGATACACCAGTGACTAATAATTCGTTTACTAATTCTCTGGAAATCATCAAAGAGAATGACAATCAAAACTGGATAATTGCTGATTCAGGAATTTACAGTCCTAAAACCCTGAATATCGCTCAACCAAAACTCTTGGAAAAAGTAATTGTAACTATTAATTGGCATCATTTAAACAGTCCCCAGCCTGAATTTGCTCAAACCACTGTGCAGCTTTGGGGAGGTCCTGTTAGTAACCGTACAGCTTTGAGCTATGATGCAGCTAAAGTGTTGCTTGAAGGAATTCGGCAACAACCTACTCGTCAGGGAATTCAGAACATTCTAGCAGATCAAAGTTTCAGTATTGATGGGGTGACAGGAAAAATTAAATTTAAACCAGGGACAGGCGATCGCCAAAAACTACCCTTGGAGTTAGTTAAGATTGTTCCTTGTCCGAATCAGATGTTCGGCTTCACATTTATTCCTGTGAAGTTTTCAACACCTGAAGATGCAGGATTGAACTGTTCGAGTTCTGTCGATTTCTGACTCCTAATACCAACAGGAATTACGCCAAGACACATATATAGCCTTTAGCAATTGCTTCAAGTGCTTCAAGTTAATCTTAATTCTCATTCCTAATTTATTTAGTATTTAGTTAGACCTGTCATATTGATCATTCCAGGGTCCAAGTATTCCTAAAACTTGATTTCCATCCCATATTACTGTAGCAGTAGTATGACCATGATCAAAGTACGGACAATCTTTCCCAACTTTAAATATTTCTCTATGTTTTGTTGCGTGAAGTGTCCAGGTTATACCAAGACGATTTTTCCATTGAAGTGTGTTATCATCGATCCGACTAATAGTCACATAATGCCAATCGTTTTTTCTACCAGAATCATACAAATGATTTTCATAGTTTCCCACAATTGAATTGACATCCCAATCAGTACCAACCTTTTCCATCAAGCGGTTCAAGATTACATATCCTTGTGGGTTGACAACAGTCAGGCGGATAATTGATGGATTTTTAGGGCGGTGAGCAATAATATATTTGTGATTTCCGTTTTTAAAGGTATAAGTATAGCCTTTGTTATTCCCTTTAATATAAGGATTTTTCAAAGTTAGAAAAGCACCACTTCTTCCAGATTTAGCTTCATAAGTATAGTTTCCGAACTCATCTAATTTCAGCAAAACAACCGAATTTTCGCTATTATCCATGAAAGCTCCAGTTGGACGGACAAAATCGGTAGGCATTGCAGAAGCACTATGAGAATTTAAGGTAATATCTGCGATCGCAGGAACAGATAAACCAATAATAGATGCAAGAGCAATAGCTTTGATGTTCATATTTTTCTCTTTCTTTAAGTATTTTGTCAGTTTGTTTTGTTTCCTAACTAAGTCTTCAAACTCAATTGTTTTGTATCCGTATTTATAGTTAATAAAAATGCCAGAATAAAATTTGGCACACAAAAACCTGCAATTAGGGCTCAAACTAGAGAAACTGCAATGAGCGTGCCAATTAATTTTGTAACCCTTTTCTGGCAATATTACCCCATCATATTGAGTGGATACGAAAATTCAACAATATTGGCAAAAATGGGACTTGTAGGATTTCTGTAGAGAAGAACTATGGGTGATTAACTGTTGAATGAAAATTGTAGAAAGTAGTTGCTAGAAGTAGAAAAGTGTGTTAATATATAAACAGGTAACTAAAGCTTATGAAATAATTCAGGTGAATGCGACTTGTTGACAGACATATTATTAACCGAACACATCAGTATTGGGCTTGTTGTGATGAGTTAGCCTTTAAGTCAAAAAACTTGTATAATTTAGCTAATTATTATTGTCGTCAGCATTTTTTCAAGTTCTCAAAAAGTCTGGATTTAACCAAACTATACCATGCAACCAAAGATAGCGATGCCTATAGAGCCTTACCAACCAAAGTATCAAAACAAATAATCAAATGCTTAGTTGCCACTTGGCGTGGTTATTTTCAGGCAATCATTGAATGGTCTAAACATCCAGGGAAGTTTTTAGGTAAGCCCAAAATACCCAAATATAAGGACAAAACCAAAGGTAGAAATGTAGTTATATATTCAAAGGAATCAGTCTATAAAAGCCCTTTGAAAAATGGTATTTGTCACTTATCAATGAGTGAAATCATGCATACCTGTAGTTGTGGATACTGTCATCGAAGTGAGGATAGTACCTGCGACTGCCTGCTATATAATTGAAGTAGTGTATGAAAAAACGCATCAGCCACAAATACACTCAACATATGTAGCCGGAATTGACTTAGGAATTGACAGATTAGTTGCTCTATCTACAAATAAGCCTGGTGTTAAACCTATGCTGATTAACGGGAAGCCACTAAAAAGTGTCAATCAATTATATAACAAGCGAAAAGCTAAGTACCAAAGTGCGTTATCAGGCCAGAAAAAAACTAGCCGTAAGATTGAAGCGTTAACCTATAACCGAAATCGTTTTGTGGAGAATTATCTGCATAACACCAGTAAATTAGTAGTTGAGTATTTAACCAGAAATAATATTGGTACTGTAGTCATAGGCAAAAATGATAACTGGAAACAAGGTGCAAACATCGGTAAAAAAAACAATCAAAACTTTACCCAAATACCNTACTGTAGTCATAGGCAAAAATGATAACTGGAAACAAGGTGCAAACATCGGTAAAAAAAACAATCAAAACTTTACCCAAATACCGCACTATAAGCTAATTCAACAGATAACTTATAAATGTCAACTGGTTGGTATCAAAGTTATTGAAACTGAAGAAAGTTATACCAGTAAAACATCTGCTATTGACCTAGAAAAACCAATATGCCATGAAAACTATGTAGGCAAGCGAGTCAAACGTGGTTTATTTAGAAGTGCAACAGGTAAAGTGATTAATGCCGATATCAATGGCAGTCTTCAGATAATCAGAAAGAAATTCCCAGGGGCTTTTACTGCCGTTTGCGCAGCATTCCGTAGGACGGGAATAGTGAGCTGTGCCGAGAGCGCCTGTATTGGTTAATCCAATATCAAGATAAAAGCTGTTACGATTTTCTACAGTTTTTTTCGTACGGTAGTGTATCAAAGAAGTGTGGATAAAGGAGTGAAGTACCTTAACTATAACGAAGTTTAGTTAAGGCTCCCCCCCATCTAAAATGAAACACTTTTAGATGAGGACTCCTTATATTTTCTGTCAGAGCGATAGTTTTAATAAGTATATTTGAAGATGGCATCACCTAACGCTTTCCAGGTTTGGGGACCTACCACTC
>NZ_LGSU01001316.1 GCF_002260545.1 Hydrocoleum sp. CS-953
AGGCAAACGTTATGATGTTGTCAGACGGATTGAGAATTTTTTAGGGCAGTTTGAGAGAAACCTGGCAATTATTACATCTCGCCCGGCGGGGTATCGGCGTGACCTTTTCCGCACTACCGAATTTCCCCACTATCAAATGCAGTCTTTTGATGATGAGAAAATTTCGGCGTTTATCAATAATTGGTATGACAGTCGGTTTAAAGATAAAGTGGAGGCGGAAAGACGGAAGGAAAGTTTGCAAAAGGCGTTAGATGACAATGACAGGATTAAATTGTTGGCACGAAATCCCTTGTTGTTGACAATTATTGCTTTGATTCATCGGTATCAGGCAGTTTTGCCGAAGGAAAGACATCGACTTTATGATAAGGCGGTGGAAACTTTGTTAATTTCTTGGGATGCGAATAAGGAGTTAAGTAGTGATGGGCGGTTGAAATATTTGGGTTTGGATGACTTGCGCAGGTTGATGGAATTATTGGCATATTGGGTACATACTCAGGGAAATGTTGGCAGTGGTGAGGGAGGTACTTTGATAGATAAGGATGAGTTGATTTCTCAGTTGAGTCGAGAGATTAAGATATTGAAGCAGGTGCAGTTGTATCAAGCAAAGGAGGAGGCAGAAAGATTTGTGGATTTGATTCGGGAACGCACTGGTTTATTGAATGAGCAGGGGCAAGACTGTTATGCTTTTGTGCATAAGACTTTTCAGGAATATTTGTGTGCTGAGGAAATTGACTATCAGTTAGAGAATGAGTTTGATTTTGGAATTATTTTAAATGCTATTCGAGAACATTTACATGATGCTCATTGGCGAGAAGTTTTATTGTTGTTGATAGCGCAACAAAAGCCGAAAAATGCGGCGAAGGCTATTCGAGCAGTTTTGAATAATGGTAGTGAGTATGAGGAGTGGTTACATCGGGATTTGTTTTTTGCTGGAAATTGTTTGGCGGAAAATCCGAAAGGGTTGCGGGGTGCTGATGGTGAGTTAGTGCAGGAGATTTTGGAGAGGTTGGTTGAGTTAGAGGTGAGTAGTGAGAATAAGATTGGTTATAGAGTTCGCGAGAAGGTTCAACAAATTTTTTGTAGTTTTTATGAAACTGCTTTTGAGGGGCAAGTTCTGGAGATGTTGAAAGATCGAGCAGACTTGATTTATGAGGAAAGGTTATCGAAATATCAAGCAGAGTTAGGAGAAAAGGATGAGGTAATTGCAACATTACTAGCACAATTAAAGGATAAGGATTCTGATGTGCGTGAGAGAGCTGCCTTTGCTTTGGGAATTTTAGGCAACAACTCAGACACTGTTATCAGTGCCTTACTCGCACAGATTCAAGATGATGACTCTACTGTGCGTGGGAGTGTAGTCAAAGCCTTGAGAAAATTGGGCAACAACTCAGAAACTGTACTTAGCGCTTTACTAGCTAGGCTTAAGGATAACAATTATGATATATGTAAGGAGGCATCGATAGCTTTAGGCAAGTTAGGTAACGCCTCAGAAACTTTTGTTAGTGCCATGCTTGCAGGGCTTCAAAGTCCAGATTATCGTGTTCGTCTAAGCGCAGCTATAGTTTTGCGTCACTTGGAAAGTAGTTCTGAATCTGTACTTAAAGCTCTATTAGCACGACTACAGGATGAAAATGAAGATTCTACCATCCGTGGGAGGGCGGCTTTAGCTATGGCAAAATTAGGCAATAGTTCTGAAATTTTAATTAATATTCTAGTAGAAAAACTTGAGGATGACGATTCTGTTATGCGTGGATGGGCAGCTACAGTCTTAGGTAAATTGGAAAATGGCTCTGAAACTGTAATCAATCGACTGCTAGCAAAGCTCAAGGAGGATAATTATAGTGTTGGTAGTTGGGTAGCAATAGCTTTAGGAGAATTAGGCAACAACTCAAAAATTGTAGTTAGTGCTTTACTTGCACGGCTTCAAGATCATAATTACTTGGTAAATAGGGGTGCTGTTTATGCCTTGAGCAAACTAGGCAAAAAANTTGGAAAATGGCTCTGAAACTGTAATCAATCGACTGCTAGCAAAGCTCAAGGAGGATAATTATAGTGTTGGTAGTTGGGTAGCAATAGCTTTAGGAGAATTAGGCAACAACTCAAAAATTGTAGTTAGTGCTTTACTTGCACGGCTTCAAGATCATAATTACTTGGTAAATAGGGGTGCTGTTTATGCCTTGAGCAAACTAGGCAAAAAATCCAACAATATCCTCCCCACTATTATTCAATGGATTCAACAACATCAAGATTCAGAATATGTCGGCAGAGGTATTGATGCCCTGTGGTATTTGGTTGTAGGTGAGGAAAGCTGATGTAAAGCTTCGTAGGTTGGGTTGACGTTAAGGAAACCCAACAATAATCAATAATTAGGTATATGTTGGGTTCGAGATACGCTTAACCCAACCTACAGAGGTTAACTTTTAACTATTGTCCAATCGATTCAACAACATCAAGATTCAGAATATGTCGGCAGAGGTATTGATGCGCTGTGGTATTTAGTTGTAAGTAAGGAAATTTAAGTCTAGTAGGTTGGGTTTCGTGACTCAACCCAACAATAATTAGATCGGGACTTACGCAGAGCCACCATATCTAGTAGGGGTTAACGGCNGGTTAACGGCCGTTAACCCCTACAGGTGGCGCATATTTTCATATTTTGCGTAAGTCCTGTAGATATATGTTGGGGAAAAGCGATCGCTTAACCCAACCTACAAAGGTTAACTTTTAACTATTAGTCTAGTAGGTATGTGTTGGGTTCGAGATACGCTTAACCCAACCTACAGAGGTTAACTTTTAACTATTGTTCAATGGATTCAACAACATCAAGATTCAGAATATGTCGGCAGAGGTATTGATGCACTGTGGTATTTAGTTGTAGGTGAGGAAAGCTAAGACGATTATAATCAAGAAAGCTAATGTGAAGTTTCGTAGGTTGGGTTGACGTTAAGGAAACCCAACAATAATTAGGTAGATGTTGGGTTCGAGATACGCTTAACCCAACCTACAGAGGTTAACTTTTAACTATTGTCCAATAGATTCAACAACATCAAGATTCAGCATAAGTCGGCAGAGGTATTGATGTGCTGTGGTATTTGGTTGTAGGTGAGGAAAGTTAAGACAATAAAGCAGTCNTAACCCAACCTACAGAGGTTAACTTTTAACTATTGTCCAATAGATTCAACAACATCAAGATTCAGCATAAGTCGGCAGAGGTATTGATGTGCTGTGGTATTTGGTTGTAGGTGAGGAAAGTTAAGACAATAAAGCAGTCTGCCAAAATTAAATAATTAGACAGTGGGAGCAGGATGCTCCCCTTATTCAGTCAAACATTCATTAATTGATTTTTAAAACAACTATTGTACAATAGTTTCCCTAAAAATCAACTACCTCTTTTAGACATTTTATGGGAGAAAAATGGATTCAAAAACATCAACATTCAGCATAAGTCAGCAGTGGTATTGATGCGCTGTGGTATTTAGTTGTAGGTGAGGAAAGTTAATGTGAAGTTTTGTAGGTTGGGTTGAGGTTAAGGAAACCCAACAATAATTAGGTATATGTTGGGTTCGCTCTCGCTTAACCCAACCTACAAAGGTTAACTTTTAACTATTGTCCAATAGATTAAACAACATCAAGATTCAGAATATGTCGGCAGAGGCATTGATGCACTGTGGTATTTGGTTGTAGGTGAGGAAAGCTAATGTGAAGTTTCGTAGGTTGGGTTGAGGTTAAGGAAACCCAACAATAATTAGGTAGATGTTGGGTTCGCTCTTGCTTAACCCAACCTACAGAGGTTAACTTTTAACTATTGTCCAATAGATTCAACAACATCAAGATTCAGCATAAGTCGGCAGAGGTATTGATGCCCTGTGGTATTTGGTTGTCGGTGAGGAGAGTTAAGACAATAAGTTAACTTGTAGGGTGNTAACCCAACCTACAGAGGTTAACTTTTAACTATTGTCCAATAGATTCAACAACATCAAGATTCAGCATAAGTCGGCAGAGGTATTGATGCCCTGTGGTATTTGGTTGTCGGTGAGGAGAGTTAAGACAATAAGTTAACTTGTAGGGTGCGTTAGACGGCTGAAATTAATACTATGAAAGAAATTCAGTAATCCGTCGTAACGCACCATATCAGCAAAAGTTACTGATAACTGATAACTGAAATTAACCTGCTCCACTACCAATCAAAATATCACGCACTCGCACTGGTACACAACCATGAGTCATTTGCGCTAACTGCATCGGTTCCCCTTTCCCACAAATATCAGTACCACACTGCTCCCATTCCGCAGCATTTCCCACAGCATCAACACTATTCCAAAAGTCAGTTGTCATAGAATGATAAGTTACATCTTTCAACATTCCCACAACTTTACCTTTTTTCACCTCCCAAAACGCATCTCCACCAAATTGAAAATTCCGCCGTTGTTGATCGATAGAAAAACTACCAATACCATCAATTAAAATTCCATCTTCAGTATCGGCAATCATTTCTGCTAAAGTTGCAGTATTACTTCCACCATCGGCACCTGCTTCTAATCCTAAATTGGGAATGCGCACCATAGGTATACTTGACCAACTGTCGGCATAAGCACAACCATTACTGCTACCACGTCCAAGTCGGTAAGCTGTTTCTCTGTCTGTAAGATAATCTACTAAAATTCCATCCTTGACAACATACCAATCTTGTGATTTAACACCTTCGTCATCATATCCTATTGTGCTACGACCGCCTGGTTGATTGCGATCGCATTTAAAGTTAACCCAAGGTGCAGCATATTGGAGTTTACCCATTTTATCGGTAGTGGCAAAACTCGTACCAGCAAAATTAGCTTCATAACCATAAACTCGGTCTAACTCGGTGGGATGTCCGACTGATTCGTGAATGGTTAAAAATAGATTTGTTGGCTTTAAAATTAAGGTAGAACGAATATCAGCAGGTCCTTTAGGAGCATGAACTTTTTCTATTGCTTCCGAAGCAACTCGCTCTACTTGACTCAATAAGTCAGTGGGATTAATATGCTCATACCCAATATTTAAAGGAGGGCGATCGTAACTACGACTTTGAGCATCATTATTAGCAATAGCTGTGCAACTAAACCCAGGATAACTGCGGTAAATTGTTTGCTCAATTAGGGAATCATTTGTGGAAGCAAATACTTTTTCTTCTTTAGTAAACCTGAGATAAGAAAAAGCTTTTTTAATCCCCTGCTCTTCATAACTTAATAATTTATCATTCAAACTTAAAAGTAGTTCCGCCTTTTCTTGAATAGGAACAGTAAACGGCTCAATTTCGATAGGAGTAACGTAAGTATCGCGGTAGGTTTCTACGGGTACTAACTGTACAGGTGTTTGTTGAGATAGACGACTACCTTTAGCAATATCTACTGCTAAAGCGACGACTCTAGCAATTTCTTCAGGTGTTTGGCGATGACTAGCAGCAAAACCCCAAGCACCTTTGAGCAAAACTCGCACTCCAAAACCAGAACTAACTTTATCTTGTAGTTGTTTGAGAGAGCGATCGCTAGCTGTCAAATTTTGAGAATGGTAAGTACATAACCGAATATCCCCATATTCACATCCTGTCTGACGAATTAGGTCTATTGCTAATTTTGCTAGTTCTGTAGTTGGAATTTTTACTGGTGCTTGTACCATTTTATTCTTAGTCTTAATTTTGTTTTATCTATTCTATACCAAATATTAAAAAGAAACCGGGTTTATTACTCTTGCTTTTTAAATCACATAGGACTTATATAAAATCAGGTTGAACAGTTGTCATTGCGACGATAGGAAGCAATCTCCTAACCCTTTGAGATTGCTATCCGTTCCGGAATACTCCGCAAACCTTCCACTCCGTTCCAGTCGCAATGACGGAGGCTATATAGCGCTACGCATTAAGGTTAGGACATTTCTAAATCCTGTTTGCGCAGCATGACCTAGGAAAATCCTTTAACAGCTTCCTGTTCCCTGTTCCCTGTTCCCTGTTCCCTGTTCCCTGTTCCCTGTTCCCTAGCGCGTAGCGCTATAGTAATTATCCGGATTTGATCTTACGCAAAGAAACCCGGTTTATACGGTAAATCATTGTTTTGAACAATAGAAGTCTACGAGAAACCGGGTTTATTACTCTTGCTTTTTTAAATCACAAAGTTTCCTTGATCAACCGAGTTTCTGTCTAAAAACCAAAGTTTATTGCTCTTGCTTTTTTAAATCACAAAGGTTCCTTGATCAACCCGGTTTCTGTCTAAAAACCAAAGTTTATTGCTCTTGTTTTTTTAATCATAAAATTTCCTCAATAAACCCGATTTTTGCATTTATCAAACAGCTAAAAGCTGATCGCTAAATGCTAATAGCTATATTACCAAATAGTTGCTAAATCTAATACAAATCCAGGTAAAATATTTTCTCCAGAAACAGTATCAGGATTTACTAATATTTCTACTTCTTGCTGAGGGCGATAAATTTCTACTTCTCGTTTTTTTCGATTAATTAACCATCCTAACAATGCACCATTTTCTATATATTCCAACATCTTTTCTCGTGTTTTTGGCAAACTATCACTAGGAGACATTAATTCCACCACAAAATCAGGACATAAAGGTGCAAACTTATCTTGTTCTTCAACAGTTAAACTATCCCAAAGTTCAAGTTTTACCCAAGAAGCATCAGGAGAACGGTCAGACCCATTTGGTAATTGAAAACAACCATTAGAATCAAATACTTTACCCAAATTATTCTGACGACTCCAAGCTTTTAGTTGATAAGTCAAATCTGCATTACGTTCACTTGTGTTTCCCCCTGTAGGTGGCATAATAATTAATTCTCCTGTGGCAGTTCTTTCAAATCTTAAATCGTTATTTTCTTGACAAAGTTGCCAAAATTGTTCCTGGGTAAGATTAATTTTTAATTCTAATCTGGGTGGTAAATAAATTGTCGATGTTTCCATAACTTTGCCTCCTTTACCATTCTTATGTTAATCTGAAGCTTGTCTAATCTATTTTAGAGAATGTTGTATTTTAGTCCAATTTTACAAACTTTATAGATTATAAATTGTAGCTTAATAATTAAAGAGTTGTGGTATTGTGAGGAGTTAGCTTATGGCAAGTCAATATCAAAAAAATCTGTCAAAATTAAAATCCCCATTAAAACTTATAAAACTTATTGGTTTAGTGGGAACACTGGCAATTAATTCCTGTTTGCCTCGGCCAGTTTTTGCCGCTTTCTTAACAAATTGGTTTTTTAACCCAGATAATAATCAACTTCAGTTTACCCTCCCAGAAGGTACAATTCCTAGTTATTCTGTTGAAAGCAAACCTGCTCGTCTAGTTGTCTACATTCCAGATACTGAAGTTAGTGTAAATGTGACTGAATTATATCCAGCAGGGTTGGTGCGTCGAGTTAGTCTCTCTCAAGAGCAACCACAACAAGCAAAAGTTGTTATAGATTTTGCTCCAGAGTTAGCTGTATCTACTAAACAAGTAAAATTAGAACAGGTTGAACCACAAGAAAATAGTTGGCAGTTGCGTCTACTTCTGGGTGAGGGAGAAATCTCAGAAGCAGCAGAAGAGCAAATGATTTTAGATGAAAATTATGTTGAAGCAGAAGCTACAAAAGTAGAAAATTCAGAATCTATTATTGAAGAAGATAATCAACCTCCTACTCAACCAAAACAAGATAGGGTAGGTTTTCTAGAAACAGATCCAAAAGATGAATCTCCTCTACCAAACCCTCCACCTTCGGCAGATCCTTCTATTCCCTTCCTGGTTATTCCCACTGACAAACCAGATAGTGTTAGTTCTCCATTAATAGATGCTTTGGGCGATAGACAACCAGCTACTGAACCATCTGAAATTGGGGAAGTGCCACAACTTGAAGCTAAAGAAACTGAAGATACTTTTGTTCCACCGCCCCCAGAACCTGAACCTGTAGAAGAACCCAACAACTATAGCACTACCGAATCAGTAGATGTGATTTCTTTTGGAGAACCTTTACCTGGAACTTCGGGAAAAAAACAATCTGAAGATGATGCTTCTATCTTAGTTAAAGAAGGAGAAATAATAGGTTTAATTTTCCCTACTGGAGAATTTAGACTACCACGGGGTATTGAGACACAGGAAGTTTTACTTCTGGAAGAGGCGATCGCTGATGAATCTGGTAGAATTATAGTACCAGCTAAGACACCTGTAGTTGGTGGTTTTGACACTGATAGTCATGGTAGTCAATTTATCGCCAGAGCAATATATTTGGATGGTCGTTTTATCCCTTTTGCTGCTGAATCAAAATTGTTTCGAGGACACCCTGATTTTAATGAAAAGGTTTTGGCAGGTAGTAGTGCTGGTGGTGGTTTAGCATTATTACTCCTAACTGGTTCGGGTTTTGGTTTCTTAGCGGGAGCAGCAGTTGGAGCTGGTACTGTTCTTCTTGCTTCTCCTCGTTCGGTTACTTTAGATGAAGAGCATATTGTGGAAGTGCGTGTGGTTGAAGATTTACCCCGCTCCAGATTTTATGAGATTAGCGGTTTTTAGGGGTTGAAAAAACGGGGTTGCTCATTCAGATGTGGGTGTTTTTTTCAAGTAATGGGAATAGGTACTAGGGGTAGTTCTAATTAATAGGGACGAAAGTAGTCAAAGGGAATAAATATTTTTTGCCTGTTCCCTATTCCCTATTCCCTATTCTCTATCAACTAGAAATTGTTATTTTCAGGTGGAGCAAACCCCGGTCCTAGTTGATTTTTCAAGAATAGGTTTTGAGCGCTGTCGTTTTGATAAACGCAATCAATTTCTGGTTCATCGTTAATATTTCCTGTATATCCGAAGGTGTTCATCCGGTTTTTACAATCACGCACTTGCTCATTGTTTACTAATTTTCTTTGCTCTAGAATCGTCCAGTTATTTCTACGGATAACACATCCTGGTTCTATACCTGGCTGAGATATGTATACATTAAAAGGGTTTAAAGTCAAGAAAACGCGCATATTCATTACCATTGCACTAGCTCCAAACTGTACACAAAGTTCGGGGTTAGGTACGCTGCGATCTATAAATTCACGAGAGGCCACGTTTTGTGGGGTAAAGTTAGCAGTGGAGCTAAAGGCAATACCAATACCAATACCCAAAACAAATACTCCTCCTAAAATTGCTAGAGTAGCATAATTGAATCTGGATGGTTGACTGGTGGTTTGAGTTCTACGTTTCATATATAATTTTCTTTTAAATTATTTGAGTGGCTTTTGGGCCATTAACCATGGGCAAAGCTGGATTGATATTTTTCCTAACATATTTCTACAATTATAAATTTTAGCAGGGAAATTATTATATATCTCCGAAAAAGATGGAGTAGGGCTTTAATAATTAATAATTAACAATTAATAATTATTGCTTTGCTCATTAAATCTCAAAGCATTTACAGATAAAGACTTTAACCTTTTTAGGTCGGGAAAAAGTACGCCTGTTTCAGCTTTTTATGCACGGTTCCCGAAAAATCAAAAAGTTAGGATTTTAGGCGCATAGTTGAGCCAAAAAATTACTCCTGTAGGGAAGTTGCGTGCAACGTCCCTACCTACTCCTCCGCTCCCCTACTCGTTAAAAAAGACTTTTGAGCGCAAACCCTAATTACCTCTTCTGGAGATGTCTATTAGTCTTGAGTAGGTTTAACAAAATTAGGAGTCAAACGTTACAATAAAAAAGTCAGATGACAAAAAAATCGGATTTTTTATTTCACCTATAAAATATTAAGTTTTATGTTATATATATAATAATATGTATTAGTTTGATTAAGTAAGCAGGATAGAATAGTGTCTGTAG
>NZ_LGSU01001317.1 GCF_002260545.1 Hydrocoleum sp. CS-953
GACGATAGGAAGCAATCTCCGCGCACCCCTGAGATTGCTATCCGTTCCGGAATGCTCCGCAAACCTTCCACGGAGTGTAAGTCGCAATGACGCAGGCTATAGTAATTATCCGGATTCTATATCATCCCATCATCAAATCAATTATTACCCCTGAGTGTATCAATTAATTCTCCTGAGAACCTATTTTTTGGAGATACCAAATGGCTTCTATAAAATATTGTTAAACTGAAGGAAGTTAACAGTAGTTTGAATTTTTCACTCTCCTGTTAACTTCCAACATTAAATAGTCTAAAAATTCACCATTAACTAACATGAAATCAATCAAAGAACCCAAAACACCAGCCATTGTACAACAAATGCAATGGATTTTAAACCCAGTTCAAACAATGGAAACCTGTGTTAAAAAATATGGAGATATCTTCCAATTAAAAATCGGCGTAGGTGGTCAACCTCTAGTGTATCTGAGTAACCCAGAAGCTATACAGGAGATATTGACAAAAGATAATAATGAATATAATGCTCCAGCTAGCCCAATTTTAAAATCAATGTTTGGGGAAAAATCAATGATTTTGTTAGAAGGCGATCGCCACCGTCGAGAGCGCAAACTATTAATGCCTCCTTTTCACGGCGACAGAATGAGGAACTATGGACAATTAATCTGTAACCTGACTAAGCAAACTGCCAAAGAATTACCCATAGGTGAAAAATTCATCGCCCGTCAACTAATGCAAAAAATTACTCTGCAAGTAATACTGCAAGCAGTTTTTGGTTTATATGATAGCCCCCGACTCTCAGAAATCAAATCTATATTAGCAAATTTTCTAGAACTCACTGCTTCACCATTGCGATCGACTATAATATTTTTCCCATTTTTACAACATGATTTAGGTCCTTGGAGTCCTTGGGGTCGATATCAACGTAAAATGCAACGACTGGATGAACTCCTATATGCAGAAATTAATGAACGTCGCGGTCAACTAGATCCAAATCGTACTGATATTCTCACATTGATGCTGTTGGCACGAGATGAGGAAGGCCAAGAGATGAGCAACCAAGAAATCCGCGATGAGCTGATGACCATGTTAATTGCTGGTCACGAAACTACAGCAACAGCTCTTGCTTGGGCAGTTTATTGGGTTCACAAACAACCAGAAGTATATCAGAAGTTAACGGAAGAGTTGGAAACTCTGGAAAAGGATGTCGAACCCATGACAATTTTCCGTTTACCCTATTTGACAGCAGTTTGTCAGGAAACCTTGCGAATATATCCAGTGGGAATGCTAACATTTCCTCGCGTACCAACAAAACCTGTAGAGTTGCAGGGTTATCAGTTGGAAGCAGGTACAATGATTAATGGTTGTATTTATTTGACTCACCGACGGGAAGATTTATATCCAGAACCAAACAAGTTTAAGCCAGAACGGTTTTTGGAGCGAAAATTTTCTCCTTATGAATATTTGCCTTTTGGAGGTGGTAGTCGTCGTTGTCTGGGAATGGCATTAGCAAATTTCGAGATGCGTTTGGTATTGGCAACATTAATGTCTCATTTTGAGATGGAATTAGCAGAAAATCAACCTGTGAAACCCCAACGTAGAGGATTGACTTTAGGACCAGCGGGTGGTGTAAAAATGCTGATGAAAGGGGAATACAAGCAGGTAGAAAAGAAATCTCCCTCGGTTGCAACTGTATGATTATAACTTAGGCAGAAACCGGGTTGATAAGCGAAATGTCGTGGTTCAAACAACAATATCACGGCAATAAACCCGGTTTCTTGGTTGCGCGTGCGTAAGTCCTGATGATATATTGTTAAACTATATGAAGTTAACAGTAGAGTGAAATGCTCATGCTTACTGTTAACTTCTGTCACTAAATAGTCCAAAAATTCACCATTAACTAACATGAAATCAATCCCTGGACCAAAAACACCAGCCATTGTACAACAAATGCAATGGACTTTAGACCCAGTTCAAACAATGGAAACCTGCGCTCAAAAATATGGAGATATCTTCATGTTACAAGCTGGTTTAAGTAATTCCGCTACAGTGTATGTAAGTAGTCCAGAAGCTCAAAAAGAGGTATTGACTAAAAAGAATCAGTATGAAGCCCCCAGTAATATGATTTTGAAATCTTTGCTAGGGGAGAAATCAATGATTGTGCTAGAAGGTGATCGCCACCGCCAAGAACGCAAATTATTAATGCCTCCTTTTCATGGAGACAGAATGCGGAACTATGGTGAGTTAATGCGTAACATTACCAAAGAAGCAGCCAGCAATTTAACAGAAGGTAAAACATTTATTGCCCGTCAACTAATGCAAGAAATTACGATGCAGGTGATAATTCAAGCTGTTTTTGGTCTACAGGATAGCCCCCGGTTATCACAAATTAGGTCAAGCTTAGGAGATTTTGTTCAAATGATCGCATCTCCAGTCCGAGCTAGTTTATTGTTTTTTCCCTGGTTGCAAAAGGATTTAGGTCCTTGGAGTCCTTGGGGTAAGTATCAACTTCAACAACAAAAACTTAATGAACTCCTGTATACAGAAATTGCTACTCGCCGCTCTCAACTAGATCCGGATCGTAATGATATCTTTACCTTAATGCTATTAGCACGAGATGAAGAAGGTCAAGGTATGACAGATCAAGAAATTCGGGATGAGTTGATGACCATGTTGTTTGCTGGTTACGAGACTAGCGCAACAACTCTAGCTTGGGCCGTTTATTGGATTTACAAACAACCAGAAGTATATCAAAAGCTGATGCAGGAGTTGGAAACCCTAGAGATAGATACTGCTGATCCAATGACAATTTTTCATTTACCCTATTTGACAGCAGTTTGTCAGGAAACCTTACGACTATATCCGGCAGGAATGTTTACATTTCCTCGTCGGACAAAACAACCTGTCGAGTTGCAGGGTTATCACTTGGAAGCAGGTACAATGATTCAGGGTTCTATCCATTTAACTCACCAACGAGAGGATTTATATCCAGAACCGAAAAAGTTTAAACCAGAGCGATTTTTAGAACGACAATATTCTCCTTATGAATATTTGCCTTTTGGAGGTGGTAGTCGTCGTTGTTTAGGAATGGCACTAGCAAGTTTCGAGATGCGTGTGGTATTGGCAACGTTGTTATCTAATTTCGAGATGGAATTAGCAGAAAATAAACCTGTAAAACCTAAACGTCGAGGATTAATTGTCGGACCTGCTGGTGGAGTAAAAATGCTGATGAAAGGCGAACGCAAGCAGGTAGAAAAGAAATCTCCCTCCGTTGCAGTTGTATGATTATAACTTAGGCAAAAACAGGGTTTATAAGCGAAATGTCGTGGTTCAAACAACAATATCACGGCAATAAACCCGGTTTCTTGGTTGCGCGTGCGTAAGTCATGATGATATATTGTTAAGCTATATGAAGTTAACAGTAGAGTGAAATGCTCATGCTTACTGTTAACTTCTGCCACTAAATAGTCCAAAAATTAACCATTAACTAACATGAAATCAATCCCTGGACAAAAAAAACCATCCCTATTCCAGAAAATTCAATTTATTCTCAACCCCCTTAATACTCTTGAATCATACGCCAAGCAGTATGGAGATATTTTTACCGCCGTAGTTACTTTACCTAAACAAGTACAAGTATTAGTCAGTAGTCCACAAGCTTTGCAGCAGATATTAACAAAGGATGAGAATGAGTATGAAACTTTTGGTAGTCCAATTTTACAATCAATGCTTGGGGAAAACTCAATTTTGTCCTTGACAGGCGATCGCCACCGCCGAGAACGTAAATTATTAATGCCTCCCTTTCATGGCGACAGAATGCGGAACTATGGTGAGTTAATCTGTAACATCACCAAAGAAGCCGCTAGCAATTTAACAGTGAGTAAAACNGGATGAGAATGAGTATGAAACTTTTGGTAGTCCAATTTTACAATCAATGCTTGGGGAAAACTCAATTTTGTCCTTGACAGGCGATCGCCACCGCCGAGAACGTAAATTATTAATGCCTCCCTTTCATGGCGACAGAATGCGGAACTATGGTGAGTTAATCTGTAACATCACCAAAGAAGCCGCTAGCAATTTAACAGTGAGTAAAACATTTATTGCTCGTAAACTGATGCAGGAAATTACGATGCAGGTGATACTCCAAGCTGTGTTTGGTCTATATGATAGTCCCCGGTTATCACAAATTAGGTCAATATTGGCAGATTGGCTTGAACTCACAGCTACCCCGCTCCGAGCTAGTTTATTATTCTTGCTTTGGTTGCAAAAGGATTGGGGTGCTTGGAGTCCTTGGGGTCAATATCAGCGGCTACTTAAACAACTAGATGAACTTCTCTATGCAGAAATTGCCACTCGTCGCGCTCAACTAGATCCAAATCGTACTGATATCCTGACCTTAATGCTATTAGCACAAGATGAAGAAGGTCAAGGTATGACAGACCAAGAAATTCGGGATGAGTTGATGACCATGTTAGTTGCAGGTCACGAAACTACTGCAACAGCTCTAGCTTGGGCAGTTTATTGGGTATACAAGCATCCAGAAGTATATCAAAAGCTAATGCAGGAATTAGCAACTCTAGAAGCAGATACTGACCCTATGACAATTTTCCGTTTACCCTATTTGACAGCAGTTTGTCAGGAAACCTTACGCATATATCCAGTAGCAATTTTCACAACTTTTCGTCGGACAAAACAACCTCTTGAGTTACAAGGTTATCACTTGGAAGCAGGTACAATGATTCAGGGTTGTATTTATTTGACTCACCAACGGGAAGATTTATATCCAGAACCGAAAAAGTTTAAGCCAGAGCGATTTTTAGAGCGACAATATTCTCCTTATGAATATTTGCCTTTTGGAGGTGGCAGTCGTCGCTGTTTGGGAATGGCATTAGCAAATTTCGAGATGCGTTTGGTATTGGCAACTCTATTATCTAATTTTGAGATGGAATTAGCAGAAAATCAACCCGTGAAACCTAAACGTCGAGGAATAACTTTAGGACCTGCGGGTGGAGTAAAAATGCTGATGAAAGGGGAAGGTAAGCAGGTGGAAAAGAAATATCCCTCCGTTGCAACTGTATAGAACCCCTGAAAGGATCTATTTAAAATTATAGATTGAGAGTAGGGGAGCAGGGGAGTGGGGATAGGGACGTTGCATAAGGGCGTCCGTACGGGAGTGTGGAGAGATGGGGAGATGGGGAGATGGGGTGTATTAGATATCTGCCACTCATCCCATCATCAAATCAATTATTACCCATTTTTTATCAATTAATTCTCCACCAGAACCTATTTTCTGGAGAGACGCTTAGGGCTTCTATAAAATTTTGTTAAACTGTGGGAAGTTAACTGTAGAATTACACACCCAAACGGCTTTGTTAACTTCCAGCCTTAAAAAGTCTCAAGATTCACCCTATGTAATCATTTTCCGGTTGCCCTAATGCTCGAAATATCTACTCAAGTTTACAGAGGTTTTCATTTGAGTATAGAAGCCCTAAGCGTATCTTGGGCTTTGTTGCGAGTTTTTGGCTCAGTCCTCAGTCCTCGTAGGGGCGTTTCATGTCGCTCCGCGAAACGGCCTTTAGCTTCGCATAACTATCGTTAACGCCCGTACAGAAGTCAGGAGATTAAGAAATACTCAGAGGGGAAAAAGGTAGAAAAATGCTCCCATCTCCCCACACTTCCCACACTTCCCACACTCCCCACCCCCATCATGTATAAAAAAATAAATACCTTCAGGGGTTCTATATAATAGTAGGGGGCGATTTCCTGCGGAATGCTACGCAAACGCGTTTACGTTTGCAGAGCATTCCGAAGGAAAGTATTCCGGAACGGAAATCGCCCCTACAAGTTTTTGATGAATTCTACTATAATTAATCCTACTATCTAAAGTGGCTATAATTGGCCACTTAGTCACAAATAAATTACAGAAAAATTTAATAATGTTTGCAACCCAAACTAGAACCAACCAAAGTATTAATAGCATACCTCACGATTTGTTTGAAGCGATCGCTGACCTCAAGCAAGAATTAAATGCTGTCATTCTGGCTCACTATTATCAAGAACCAGATATTCAAGATATTGCGGACTACATTGGTGACTCTCTTGGTCTTTCTCAACAAGCTGCCGAAACTGATGCAGATGTGATTGTTTTTGCGGGAGTTCATTTTATGGCGGAAACAGCGAAAATTCTCAACCCTAATAAACTGGTACTTCTACCAGATTTAGATGCAGGTTGCTCCCTCGCGGATAGTTGCCCACCAGAAGAGTTTGGTAAATTTAAAGCTGCTCATCCTGATGCAATAGTAGTTTCTTATATTAATTGTAGTGCTGCTATTAAGGCGATGAGTGATATTATCTGCACCAGTTCCAACTCTGTCAAAATAGTTAAACAAATACCAATAGACCAACCGATAATTTTTGCCCCAGACAAAAATCTAGGTCGCTACGTCAGTGAACAAACTGGAAGGGATTTGATTTTGTGGGAAGGTAGTTGTATTGTTCACGAGACATTCTCTGAGAAAAAGATTGTGCAATTAAAAATAGAACATCCCGAAGCCGAAATTATTGCTCATCCAGAATGTGAACCAACAGTATTGCGTCATGCAAGTTATATTGGTTCGACTACTGCTCTCTTGAAATATTGTCAGGAAAGTACAAGTCAAGACTTTATTGTGGCAACTGAACCGGGAATTATTCACCAAATGCAAAAGAGGGAACCCAACAAAAACTTTATTCCAGCACCAGCAATGAATAATTGTGCTTGTAACGAATGCCCCCACATGAGGCTAAATACTTTAGAAAAACTGTATCTAGCAATGAAAAATAAAACACCAGAAATTATGATTCCTGAAGAAACACGAGTAGCAGCATTGAAACCTATTCAAAAGATGTTAGAACTTTCATTTGACATACTCCCGACGTTGCCCTGACGGGAAAAAGCGGGATTATTCAGCCTGGGAAACCCTGACCGCTGCGCGTGACAGAGGTGATGTCCTCCCCCTGTGTTGACATTGATAATAACAAAATCCTCCTAGCTTGTCAAGGGCTTATGAACGTTTGGCCTTGGCTTTCCCATACGACGCTCCCCTAATAGCTGCCGCACTTGCTCCGCCTTTTCGTATAGGGAATGCTCCGCAAACATGTCGGGGACAGCCGTTAACGCGCGTTGTGCGCTAGCTAAACGGGAGAGCGCTGAACTTCCCGCCAGGGAAGTTAATTAGGTAAAAATCAAAGATAGATTCCTTGAAACATCTGCAAAAATTCAAGTTTGCCTTTCAAGGATCTCAGCTCAAGCTGTTTACACTGTGAATTGAGTAATGATGTAAAAAGATTAGAGCTTTCAAAAGGAAATTTAGGATTTTCTTACCTCCTAATTCAGCGGGAGAAACTGATAACTGATAACTGATAACTGAAATGACAGAAGCAGTAAAAGTTGCTCAACAATATTATGATGGCACGGAAACTGACAGAATGTACGCGACTATCTGGGGTGGCGAACATATTCATTATGGCATCTACACCAGACCTGACGAACCCATCCATGATGCTTCCCTGCGTACAGTAGCAACCATCGCCAAAACTTTGGAAAAAATAGACCATAATTCGCGGATCATTGACCTGGGAGCTGGATATGGAGGAGCAGCTCGGTATTTGGCTAAAACCTACGGCTGTTCCCTCTATTGCCTTAATTTAAGCCAGTTGCAAAATCAACGCAATAGTCAACTAAATCAAGAACAAAACTTAGACCACTTGATAGAAGTGACTCAAGGGAGCTTTGAGGATATTCCCTATTCAGATAACTCCTTTGATATTGTTTGGTCTCAGGATTCTATTTTGCATAGTGGCGATCGCCGTCTAGTTTTCCAAGAAATCAAGAGAATATTAAAACCAGGAGGTGAATTGATTTTTCAGCACCCCATGCAAAGTGCACCTTGTCCCCCCAGAGCATGGCAAACGGAGGTGNTCCCCCAGGAGCATTGCAACCTGCTTTTGACCGTTTGGGAATAAGTAATATGGGGTCTTATCGGTCTTACAGTCAAATGGCAAAAGAGTTTGGTTTTGAGGAAGTACATTTTATTGACCTTTCCCAAAATGTGCCTACCCACTATCGACGTTTTCAGGAGGAGGTGCGGAAACGATATGATGAATTGGTAAAATTGACTTCAACGGAATTTGTAAACAAAACTTTGAACAGCATTCAACCTTGGATCGAACGTTACGAACAAGGATATATGCAATGGGGAATTTTACATTTTCGTCTGTTGGAGAAAGATTAATCAACATAACCAAGACTTGAGGAAAGGACTTACGCAAAACCTAGGTCATTAATGTTATTGCGACGATAGAAAGCAATCTCATGGGTTTAGGAGATTGCTTCCTTGCACTCCGTTCCAGTCGCAATGACTTAATTATCCGAATTTGATATTAGACAGAATCAGGATCTATCCCTAACTCTTTTAGTTTAGCAGCCAGACGTTCGGCACGTTGCTGTTCTTGTTCAGCCCGTTGCTGTTCCTGGTCAGCCCGTTGACGTTCTTGTTCGGCGACTTCCGCAGGCAATAATACCAAGTTCCTTTGGGAGTCATAAAATCTTAACCACACTGCCGACTCTTGCAGAATAGTTCCTTCCCAAGTACCTAACCATAGCTCTAACATATTGCACCACAACCATCCCTTATCATTCTTCTGGAACTCCTGATATTTAGAATTTTTCAGCTCCCATCCCTGTAATGACTTCGAGTCAAATGGATTAAAGATAAAATAATATGGAGTACGGAATGTTTGCTCATAAATATCCTTTTTTTTGCCAATATCTACATTAGCAGTTGAAGGAGACGTGAGTTCAACTATGGCATCTGGATAACGACCTGCTTCTTCCCAAACTACCCATCCTTGACGATCTGTATTGCCTTCAACATTTAAGACCACAAAGAAATCAGGACCTTTGAAATCGCGATTTCGGGCTTGAGCGCTACTATAATAAATAAACATATTGCCGCCTGCAAAAAAGTCATTGCGNCTACATTAGCAGTTGAAGGAGACGTGAGTTCAACTATGGCATCTGGATAACGACCTGCTTCTTCCCAAACTACCCATCCTTGACGATCTGTATTGCCTTCAACATTTAAGACCACAAAGAAATCAGGACCTTTGAAATCGCGATTTCGGGCTTGAGCGCTACTATAATAAATAAACATATTGCCGCCTGCAAAAAAGTCATTGCGGTCTGACCAATATTGATACAAGGAATCAATCAGAACATTCATGGCAATACGGTGACGGTTGCTTTCCAAGGGTTCTCCATCATCAAAGATTAAGTCTGTAGGTGGCATAGGTGGTTCCCAGTCGGGAGTGACTTCGGTTAGTAACTCGGTTTTGGGAGATGTTTCTGTAGTCATTGTTAGCCCCCTATTTTTTGGTTTCATTATTTAGAGTAGCATGGATTTAATAATGTTATGTCGGGTTGAATAGTTGAAATAAACGGTAATAGTTAAACAATTAATAATTAATAATTACCTTTTCTGTAATATAGGGATTGACTAAAAGGATTTTTTTTTCTTTCTCCATGAATGGAAAGGGTTTATACCTTAATTTTTTTTCGGTAACAGCCAACAGGAAAAAAAAAAGAAGATTCAGGATCATATAAAACCGGATTTTTTTTAGCCTTTTAGTTGATTAATATGACGATTTGAGTAGATTTATTTTTTCTATTAAAATGGAATTTTTTGATTTTATAAAAACTATTTTTTTTTACAGATTATGGATTACAAAATATTTTATTCTTGGCAGTCATATTTACCAAATCAAAC
>NZ_LGSU01001318.1 GCF_002260545.1 Hydrocoleum sp. CS-953
AGCAGGATGAGTATTATCACCTTAAACAAAGTTACGGTTTTTGGGTTAGGAATTGACAAGCCCAAGGTACTCGAAGGCTTGCAGACATTAGGCTGTATGCACCTCATTCCTCTGCAACCGCCACCCAAAGAAACGGAATTTGGGTCAAGCGATCGCTATGAAGATGCTCAAAAAGCCCTACAGTATATTATGGATGTCCCACGACGGCGACACCAAGTGCGGGATGAGGCACAGTTCGATCTTGATCAGTTCTTAGTAGAGGTACAGGTTAATAAGCAAAACCAGAGAGAGGCAGAAGACAAACACCTTTTCCTCACTAATCGACTCAAAAACCTGGAACCTTGGGGCAACTTCACCTTACCAGACTTAGATGAGTTGAGTGGCTACCAACTTTGGTTTTACCAAGTGCCCCACACAAAAGCTAAACATATTCGGGAGATTGAACTTCCCTGGCAGATAGTAGGAGAGGATCATCTCAATGTCTATCTGGTGATCATCGCCAAAGAAGAACCACCCTCAAATGTTCTACCTGTCCCCCGCACTCGCGCTGGTTCAGTTTCTCCAGAGGAACTACAACGCCAGTTAGAACAGGTGGAAATTGAGCTAGATGAAATTCGGGCAGAGCAAGAAGCCCTGAGTCGCTGGATATTTTTGCTGTCTAAAAATTTAGTTCGTGCCGAAGATCAGGCAGTTCTACAAGAGGCGAGCGGGCAAACGAAAGAAGAGGACGGCTTCTTCTTAGTTCAGGGTTGGATGCCCAAGCGAAACTTAAAGCAACTAGAACTGTTTTCCGAGCGGGAGGGACTAGCATTCCTGGCCGAACCTCCTCAACCAGACGAAACACCACCAACGCTGATGGAAAATCCACCCACCTTGAAAGGAGGAGAAGCCCTAGTTACCTTTTATGAGACTCCCGGTTATCGGACTTGGGACCCCTCAACTATTGTTTTCTTCTCCTTTGCCCTGTTTTTTGCCATGATTCTGGCTGATGCAGGTTATGCACTGTTGTTGTGGGTAGGGCTGATCTATTTCTGGAAGGGGATGGGACAAAGTGCTAGTGGCAGAAGCACTCGCATCTATGCTGTAGTGATTCTAACTGCGTCAGTCATTTATGGAGTGATGGTCGGGAGTTATTTTGGTGTTGCACCTGCGAAGGGGTCGTTGTTAGCTCCCCTAAATGTGTTGAATCTCCAAAACTTTGATGGGATGATGCAGCTTTCAATCGCCATTGGCTGTCTGCATTTGGCTTTTGCCAACGCTGTTGTTGCTTATCGTGCCATCGGGTTTCCGGATAAAGCCAAGCCGATCGGCTGGATTTCAGTTATCTTCGGTGGCTTTACTTGGGTAATATTGGGCTGGCAGAACTTGGCTATTGGTCTGTTGGCAGGTGGGTTCTTTGTGGTCTTTTTGGGTGCTATTCTCGGTAGTAGCCAAAAATTTCCCTTGCGACTGGTCGATGGATTCGGTGCATTGACGGAAATTACCAAGCTCTTCGGGGATGTCTTGAGTTATCTGCGACTTTTTGCTCTGGGACTTGCCAGTGGTTCTCTCGCAGTTACCTTCAATACCTTGGCACAACAGGTAATGGAGGGGATGCCGATGCTAGGGCTATTGGTCGGTCTGCTGATTCTATTGCTCGGTCATTCTATAAATTTAGGTATGGCTATCTTAGCCTGTTTTGTTCATGGTGTACGTCTGAATGTGATTGAGTTTTTTAACTGGGGTCTTTCAGAGGAAGGATACCCATTTCATGCCTTTACAAAAAAGGAGCATAGCTAATGGATGAATTTGTAATTCTGTTGGGATGGTTCGGGTTATACTCTGCCGTTGGCTTAGGAGCGATCGGCAGTGCCATCGGTTGTACCATTGCAGGACAGGCAGCTATTGGTGCGATGATAGAACTCAAGGGTGGCTATGGTCGCTTTGTGGGACTTTCGGCTTTGCCTTCTTCCATGTCCATTTATGGGATTGTGGTTATGTTTGCCCTCAATCGCCCTACGATCGCACCGGAAGCTGCTGGCGGTCTATTTGGCATTGGACTGGGAGCGGGTTTAGCGTTTCTCTTTACCGCTGTTTACCAAGGTCTGGCCTGTGCCTCGGCGATCGCTGCAGCTAAAGACAAACCGGAAATCTTTGGTCTGGCTCTGGCCCCCGCTGCCATTGTGGAGGGCTTTGCTGTCTTTGCCCTTGTGTTTGCATTGGTACTAGGTCAGGGAATACCGCAGTAATACTGTTTCACGGAAGTCGTAGGGGCTAATGGTCATTCGCCCGTACAAAAGTTATGCATTAATATTTTTTGGGGTGCAAAACTTTGACACTACAGTAATTTCAGGAAATTATTTCACATAAAGTATCAGATAAGTAGCGTAGCCTAAGTTGATAAAATTGGTATAGAAGCCCTAAGCGTATCTTTACAAAGGTGAGGGTTTTTGGCTCTTGAGNGGCTTTGCTGTCTTTGCCCTTGTGTTTGCATTGGTACTAGGTCAGGGAATGCCGCAGTAATACTGTTTCACGGAAGTCGTAGGGGCTAATGGTCATTCGCCCGTACAAAAGTTATGCATTAATATTTTTTGGGGTGCAAAACTTTGACACTACAGTAATTTCAGGAAATTATTTCACATAAAGTATCAGATAAGTAGCGTAGCCTAAGTTGATAAAATTGGTATAGAAGCCCTAAGCGTATCTTTACAAAGGTGAGGGTTTTTGGCTCTTGAGTTAGGAATCTGAATTGCTGAATTGCTGAATTGGCGGAGATGGAGAAATAGATATAGAGGAAAAAGGTAGAATCTAAGCCCCTACTCCCCTACTCCCCTACTCCCCTACTCTAATTTCTATAATTTTAAATAGATCCCTTTAGGGGTTCTATAAGGAGGTTACTATTTTGACGAAAAACAAAACATCTAATTCGGCTAAGGTAGCCTCTGGTGTGGAGGCATTGATCGATCGCTTACGCAATGAAGGTGTCAATAGCGGTCGTACCCAAGCAGAACAGATCGTCCAAGAGGCGCAAGAACGCGCCGATTCGATTGTCAAGGAAGCTGAGAAACAAGCTGCTCAGATTGTCAAGCAAGCTAGAGAAGAGTCTGAAAACTTGGAACGGGCAGCCAATCAAGCTTTAGAGGTCGCTTTCCGCGATACGGTCTTGACACTCAAAAGCCAATTAACCCAAAGATTTACGGGGGAAGTGCAACGGTTAGTCGGTGCCGAAACCGAGAAACCAGAACTGCTGCAAAAGCTGATTCTGGAAGTGGTTGGTTCGGTCAAGGAGACAGTAGCTGTAGCTGAACAAGTGGAAGTGTTGCTACCCCGTAAGGTTCAAGGTCTTGAAGAACTTAGTCGTAATCCCGAAGCACTGGAGCAAGGGATACTTACCCATTTTATCCGCCTGATAAATCAAGATTTGCTGCGGGAAGGCATAAGTTTTGGTGTTACTAAGGATAACAAAGGGGGATTACAACTGCGGTTAATCGATCAAGAAGTAGTGCTAGACCTGAGCGATGCCGCCATTGCCGAGGTAATTCTTGAACATCTCCAGCCTCGTTTTCGCGCACTTCTAGAAGGGATCGTCAAATAATATCATTTCTCAAAAACTTTATCTATTTCAGAGTAGGGGAGTAGGGGAGTGTAGGGACGTTGCATGCAACGTCCGTACGGAGAAGCAAACATAAGAATAATTAACATAATTACTAGCGAAAATCAGCAAAAAAATAATTCTGATTGTATCGATCAGTTAATAACTGAAGTATCGCCCAAGTATAGCAATAATGCATGGGAATTGGTATAATATCATGTCCGCTGGTATTGTTTGTGCAAACCCAAACGTGAATATCTACAGGGAATGTAAGTTTTTCCGGCTTTTAAGCCTTCTTCCCTCTTCCTTCTTCCCTCTTCCTTCTTCCTTCTTCCTTACCCTTACAATGGCAATGCTACCGGATTTGATATAATGCCTAAATATGTCACCCTAATGTCTAGTTTACCTCCCCTCGGTCAGCTATTTGGCTCGACACAGACTCCCCTATCCCGTCTCAAGCTAGAAAATCGGTTGAAACTATTAGATGCCAAAGATGCAGAACGGCTCAACCGAATTGCTAGCTTGATTACTTGGTCAGAACAGCCAAAGGAACGAACCGATAGCCAGTTTGTTGCAGAAGCTAACCAGTTGTTGGCCGAAATTAACAACCCTACTTTGGAAGGGATTATTACTTTTCGTCTGGAACTGCGTACTATTCTTGTGGCTTTGCGTCGTCGTCATCGTGGGGAAACTGCGCCACCTGTGGGTCAATCTTGGGGAGTGGGGCGTTGGGTTAACTCTATCGAACGGAACTGGAATGATCCAGGATTTGGCTTAGACATAATGTTGCCTTGGGTTTTGGAAGCAAATCGACTGCTTAAGGCAAATGACTCAGTAGCTCTCGAACGCTTACAATTTGAACTCACCTGGAAAATGCTCGATCGCTTTAGTTTCGGACATTACTTCGATTTTGAGGCGGTGGTAATTTACCTCATGCGTTGGAGTTTGGTAGATCGTTGGACTCGTTATGATGGTGAGGTAGCGGTGGAGCGGTTTCGGCAACTGGTTGATGAAGGAATTGAAGAGTTTACAGATTTATTTGCTTAGATTTTCTGGTTTGTTATCAAAATCCTATCTCAAGCAGTGGGACTGCATACGCCAAGAGCGATCGTCTTTGACTCTGACTACTTATAAATTTTTGAGTAACTTATCATATTCACTATGCACTCCAATCCAAAACAAAACAATTGTGTCTGGTGTTTTCATAACTCCCACAGCACGCCAACCAATGCCTAATCTTACCGTTCCGGTAGCATTGGTATAATTAATATAGTTAATCTAGGAGTCAGGAGTCAGGAGTCAGAAGTTAGGAGGGAAGAGAATTTAGAAACATTCGCTCTTGGATGAAGATGAAATTTTTTTTATACCGAATTAAGGGGATTTGATATGACTTCATAGTTCATCAAAACCCATTACTCTTGTTTTTCCTTCTGATGATTCATTTAACGCTTTGCGTGCCAATTCGTCTAAGATAGAATTTTGGGGTTTGGATAAGGTTTGCTGCCATTGCAACTCGCTCTCTATATCTTCAATTAACTGTTTTGCCAGTTGGTCTTGGATATGTTCTGGCAAGTTTTGGGCTTTCTTAAACGCCTCTGTTAATAAATTTGTCATCACTAAGAACATTATCAGTTATTTTTATTGGATGGTCAATGTGTGAGTATCCGATACCCTAACTTATAATTGTATCGCAGTTGCGGTACAATATTCTGTATTAGGGTAAAAATACTGCAAATCATGGATAAATGTCAACTTCTTCTTATTCCCCAGCAGAATATAATAATGAGACTAATTCACTTTAAAGATGTCACAAATAGTTTGAAACTTTAGGTGTGAAATAATTTCCTAAAATTACTGTAGCATCAAAGTTTTAAGGCTACAAAATCTTACTTTTGACTTTTGACTTTTAACTTCCGTGAAACGGTATGAAATTGCTGATAATCATGGTATTTCTCGAAATAGTTTCAATAAACAATAATAACTATAATAACTATGGCACAAANTTTTGACTTTTAACTTCCGTGAAACGGTATGAAATTGCTGATAATCATGGTATTTCTCGAAATAGTTTCAATAAACAATAATAACTATAATAACTATGGCACAAACATTTAATCCGGCACAAGTCATTGCCGTTCAAGAAGACCTAGTTACCATTAAAAGGGCATCCACTCAGGCAAGACCTCTGATCAAAAACGAAGTGATTTATATCTGTCCCCAACGGCAAACCGAAGGTCGTGCTGAGAAACTCAAAGCAGAAGTGCTGCGCGTGCGAGGACAAGAGGCAGATGCCCAAGTCTATGAAAGTACGCGAGGTGTTGGGATTGGCGATCCGGTAGAACAGACGGGAGAACTGCTGTCTGTCACCCTCGGACCAGGTTTGCTGAGTCAAGTTTACGACGGACTGCAAAATCCTCTCTCAGAACTGGCAACAGATTACGGTACTTTCTTGCCCCGTGGGGTTTATGCCTCAGCCTTAAATCCCCAGAAAAAATGGTCTTTTATTCCTACGGTTAAAATTGGCGATCGCTTAAAAGCTGGAGATATCATCGGAACGGTCGCCGAAGGTCGCTTTACCCACAAAATTATGATTCCTTTCAATGAACCTACAGAAGTTACCGTTGATTGGATTCAACAAGGGAGTTTTACCATTGATACTCCCATTGCTCGGATCAAGGATCAAAATGGCAAAGAACGTAGTCTAACTTTAACCCAGCAATGGCCGGTACGTCGTCCTTTACCGGAACAATTATTAGACAAACGATTTTCTCAACGGCTTTATCCCCAAGAACCAATGATTACGACCCAGCGGATTATTGATACGTTTCTACCCATTGCTCGTGGCGGAACAGGTTGTATTCCAGGTCCGTTTGGCGCAGGGAAGACCGTATTACAAGGTATGATATCCCGTTTTTCGGCAGTGGATATCGTTATCGTGGTGGCCTGTGGGGAACGAGCTGGTGAGGTAGTCGAAACTATTACCGAATTCCCGAAAATGCAAGATCCCAAGATGGGGGGGTCTTTGATGGATCGGACAATTATTATTTGTAATACTTCTTCAATGCCTGTGGCTGCCCGTGAAGCGTCTATTTATACGGGTATTACTTTGGGGGAATATTACCGTCAGATGGGTTATGATGTACTGCTGATTGCTGACTCTACATCCCGTTGGGCACAAGCTATGCGGGAAACATCGGGACGACTAGAAGAAATTCCGGGGGAAGAGGCATTTCCCGCTTATTTGGATTCCTCAATCAAGGGAGTATATGAACGAGCTGGTATCATTCGCACCAATGATGGTAGTATTGGTAGTCTGACCATGATTGGGACGGTTTCTCCGGCTGGGGGTAACTTTGAGGAACCCGTTACTCAGTCTACTTTAAGCACGGTTAAAGATTTCCTGGGATTAAGTGCGGAAAGGGCTTACANTTCCCGCTTATTTGGATTCCTCAATCAAGGGAGTATATGAACGAGCTGGTATCATTCGCACCAATGATGGTAGTATTGGTAGTCTGACCATGATTGGGACGGTTTCTCCGGCTGGGGGTAACTTTGAGGAACCCGTTACTCAGTCTACTTTAAGCACGGTTAAAGATTTCCTGGGATTAAGTGCGGAAAGGGCTTACAAGCGTTTTTATCCGGCGGTTGACATTCTCATCTCTTGGTCGCGTTATCTTAAGCAACTCGCCCCATGGTTCGAGAAAAATGTTGAACCTGGTTGGGTAAAACGGGTTGAAGAAATGATTGAACTGCTGCATACGGGGAATAGTATTGAGCAAATGATGCAGGTGACAGGAGAAGAAGGAGTTACCCTTGATGATTTTATTACTTCTCAGAAAGCTCTGTTTTTGGATATGGTTTACCTTCAGCAAGATGCTTTTGATGATGTGGATGCTAGTGCGCCCCTAGAACGACAAAAAGAAACCTTTGGCCTGGTTTATGAGCTAGTTAATCGTCAATACAAATTTCAAGATAAACAAGCTGCCCGTGATTATTTTACCCGTCTAACGGGTCTTTTTAAGAACCTTAATTATGCTCACCCTGACTCTAGCGATCGCGCTAATTATTTAAAACAGATTCAAGAATTAGCTGAGTCGGTGACTTGAGATACTCCCGACGGTGTGCATGGCGCGACACTGCGGGATTTTTCGACTCGTACAGAACGAATCAAAGTGCCAAGCAGATTTGATATATAGCAGTTTTGATTATTAATATACAGTACAGAGATTTGGGGTTAAAGGAAGGAGGAAGAAGGAAGAAGTAATGCAAGTCATGAAGTGAAAACCGCTATAATTTTACCAAAAAATAAGGGTATGCGCCTCCCCTTGGATAGGGGATGAAAAAATCCAACGTCAGTATTTCAAGCCTCCGGCTTTAGTCGGAGGTTCACTGATAACTGTTAGCGCAGCTCCTCCGCAGGAGGCTAACTGATAACTGAAATGACCATCCTAGGGGTTTGGTCTCCCAACCCTGGTTTCCCAACTCTCCACCCCAAAATCTCAAAACTATAACGTTATAGTTGAGGGTCAGACCCCCCACCCCACCCCAAAAGTATAATATCAAATCTGGTAGCATTGGTGTAATTAGATAAATAGTGTGGGGAGGGTGGAGAGTTTGGGGAGATGGGGAGATAAGCTTCATATTTGGCAATGGCGCTTTTCACCAAACATTTTTTTATACCGAACCGGAGCGGATTTGATATAGTTTCACCATCCTAGGGGTTTGGTCTCCCAACCCTCCACCCCAAAATCTCAAAACTATAACGTTATAGTTAAGGGTCAGACCCCCCACCCCACCCCAAAAGTATAATATCAAATCTGGTAGCATTGGTGTAATTAGATAAATAGGCATTGCATAATTGCGGGATGATTTTGTCAGAGAGCATCAACCATAATCCCCGTGTCTCCCTGTCTCCGTGTCCCCGTGTCAGCCTCAATCATCCCAGTATTCACCAACGCCGATAAATAGTGTGGGGAGGGTGGAGAGTGTGGGGAGATGGGGAGATAAGCTTTATATTTGGCAATGGCGCTTTTCACCAAACATTTTTTTATACCGAACCGGAGCGGATTTGATATAGTTTCACGATCCTAGTGCAGGATGGGGGAAATAACTAACCAATACTTTTGACTTTTAACTTCCGCGTAGCGGCACTAGGGGTTTGGTCTGCCAACCCTGGTTTCCCAACTCTGGTCTCCCAACTCTCCACCCCAAAATCTCAAAACTATAACGTTATAGTTAAGGGTCATACCCCCCACCCAACCCCCAAAAGTATAATATCAAATCCGGTAGCATTGGTGTAATAAAACAGCAGAGCGATCGCCACTCCCTCCTAACTTCTGACTCCTGACTCCTGTAAATACCCACAATGTCCTAAAATCAATAAAGTTTATGATAAATTTAGGGACATACCAGTGGCCAAGTCAACAGAATCTAATACACAACCTCTTTCTCGCACACCTCTATATGACTTAAGTACCGAACTCAAGGGCAGAATGGTAGAATTTTCTGGATGGGAAATGCCAGTACAATACACCAGCATTAGCTCCGAACATGAAGCAGTACGCACAAAAGCAGGAATGTTCGATATTTCCCACATGGGTAAGTTTATCGCTCAAGGCCACGATTTAATTGAGAAAATTCAATATTTAGTACCTTCTGACTTGAGCAGTTTAGAACCTGGTAAAGCACNCTCAAGGGCAGAATGGTAGAATTTTCTGGATGGGAAATGCCAGTACAATACACCAGCATTAGCTCCGAACATGAAGCAGTACGCACAAAAGCAGGAATGTTCGATATTTCCCACATGGGTAAGTTTATCGCTCAAGGCCACGATTTAATTGAGAAAATTCAATATTTAGTACCTTCTGACTTGAGCAGTTTAGAACCTGGTAAAGCACAATATACTGTCTTATTAAACCCCCAGGGAGGCATTATTGATGACTTCATTTTCTATCGTCAAAGTGATGACCCCCTCACCAACGAAGCACGGGGTTTTATGATTGTTAATGCTGCCACTAAAGCTAATGATAAAGGATGGATATTAAGTCATTTAGAAGATAGTGGTGTTAAATTTCAAGATATCTCTGAGGAAAAAGTATTATTGGCTGTCCAAGGTCCGCAAGCAGAATCATATTTGCAGCAATTTGTCAAGGAAAATTTGGCATCAATTGGATTTTTCGGGCATTCAGATATTACTGTATTAGAGCAACCTGGTTTTATTGCGAGAACTGGCTACACTGGGGAAGATGGGTTTGAAA
>NZ_LGSU01001319.1 GCF_002260545.1 Hydrocoleum sp. CS-953
ATTTTATTAATATCATTACACTTTTTTGTAGTGCTATAGGTTGGAGGTACTAGATTTTTAGGAGAAGCAATTTGTCATAATTTTAATTAAAAAAAGGAATAGGGAATAGGGAGTAGGGAAGAATAGGAGACTTGAAAAATATTCTCTCTCAACAGAAGAAAATTTTTATTATGCTTAATTAATGAAACTTGATATTAATCCTCCGTATATCTGTGGTAAAAATATTTGTCGATCAAACTACTTCAACCAAAACTATATAACCAACCATCTCTGCCACAAATTCTAATAATTCCATCCCAAACAATAGGAGTAGATTCAAAAGAAACTTTACCAGCAAATTTGCCAGCTTCTTCTACTATTAAACGAAAAAATTCTCCCTTGTTATTAGGTAAAGCATTTTTATCATCAGGTTGAGCAGTTTCCCAATTTAGATTAAACAGATAAACTCCATTATATCCGGCAGTTACTAATTTATTTCCATCAGTAAAAATTGGTGTTGAAATAGAAGGTCCTATTTTCTGCTTAAATACAATTAAAGGAGTATCATAATTAAATTTTTTCAAAGGTCCTTTAACTTGATTTCCTGTGGTTAAATCTTGTGAACCAATATATAGATATCCATCAATAGCATTAGTAGCAAATAATGCTGGAAATTCACCATAATTATTATATTCATCATTCAATGCTACCGACCCAATAATTCCTCCTAACCAACTATTAAATTTAATATTACCTGTAGGTAGGAACCATTCGACACTTTCCTGGGGTGTTTTATTAGGATTTAATTTTACTACTCCACCATTTCCCGGAATATATTGTTTTTCAATAGCACAAAATAATTTACCCGATTTAGAAATAGCAACAGTACCATCTAAATCTGAACCTGTATAAAAATCCCAAACTATCTTTTTACTCTCAATATCAATACCATAAATATGACCGGAACCTGCTGCTAAAAATATTTGATTATTGAGTCTAGCAGGAGATGATTCTGAAACAAGATTTCCCCCTTGTCTTCTCGCATCACTATCTACATAAAGTTTGACTTCAGATAATATTTCTGGCTGCTTAATACCAGATTTAATTTTAGCTTTATTGGCAGAACTATTAAGAAAATAACCAATAGCATTTTCCCCAGCATTGAAAATTAAACCATTTCCCAGTGGCAAAGCAGAACTATCATTATCTCGGCTATAACTACGAGTTTTTCTAATATTAAGTTGCCAAATTTCTTTGCCAGTTCTAAAAGAAATAGCCCGAAAACTAGGAGCAATTCCTTTTTTTGGTCTACCTGTTCTACTACCTTGTAAAATTACAATGCGATTCTCTTCATTAGCAGTTTCATCAATATAAATAGTACCCGAACCTTTAATCACATCATCAAATTTATATTGCCAAACTTCCTGATTATTCGCAATATCTATTTTGCGTAAAAGATAGTCATAACCGCCAATAACTAAATAAGTTTTTCCTCTATCTTTAGTAATAGTTGGTTGTCCCGTCCATCCAGCTCCACTCCATACTTTTCTGGTTTTACCAACATAAGTTACACCCGTTCCTAGTTTAAATTTATCTAGCACTTGAAAATTTTCTGGTGTACCACGACCATAAAATCTTCTTTGGTCATTTCCCAAATATGTTGGAATTAATAAATCAATTTCTGGGTCGAGATAAGCAAAAAATTCTTTAACTTTATTTTCTAATAAATTTTCTGATAAGTTGAGATTCAGATATTTTGACAATATTGGTGCAATTCCCATTCCTAGAGAAAATTGCATAGTGAGTTTATGGAAATTTCTTCTTGAGTAATTCATAAATTATTGGGGAAGGAAAAAATAATTTCAGTTATCAGTTTTTAAGGTAAATTTCTTTGGCTAAAAGAAGATTTATGTGAGGTAAATATCTGGTCTATTCCCTCTGACTAAAAATAGCAAAAAATCAAATAGCTTTGCTGGGAAAACTAGCAGTTATCTCCAGCAGAAGGTAAAACTAAAAATCTTTCATCGTTCCGAATATTGGGAAGTTAATATATAGGTAAATTTTGATGATAAAAATCTCTGGTCTACGCCTTCTGGCTAACAACACAAAACCATTCTACAACTCCGGTGAGAGAAAAACTCGTTATTTCCGCCATAAGTCACCAGTAAAAATGTTTCATTTTCCCGAATATTTGGGAATTAAGGTCAACATATATTTATCTGACTCAAAGAATGTTTTTGTCAGTCAAATATTTAGTCTACTCCCTCTGACTAAAAACAGCAAAAAATCAAATAGCTCTGGTGGGAAAACCAGAAGTTATCTCCAGGAGAACGAAAAAGTAAAAATGTTTCATTTTCCCGAATATTTGGGAATTAAGGTCAACATATATTTATCTCAGTCAAAGAATGTTTTTGTCAGTCAAATATTTGGCATACTTCCTATCGGGAAAAATAGAAAACTATCAAACAGCTCTAGTTTTACCAGAAAATTGGGTTTAAAGCCTCGCACTTCTAGGGCGACTTTTTAGTTGTTTTTTTCAACAGATATGTTATCATGTTGTTAGTCTCTTTCCTCAAGTTATGAAAGCTAGATTTAAGTATCGTATCTATCCAACGCCGGGGCAAAAATACCGATTAGCCAAGCTATTTGGCTGTGTCCGTGTTGTTTGGAATGATAGTCTAGCTTACTGTCAACAGAAGTATAAATTAGGAGAAAAAAAACCTACTAATTCAGAACTACAAAAGCTTTTTATTACTCAAGCTAAAAAGACTGAATATAGAGAATGGCTATCAGAAGTTTCTGCTATACCATTGCAACAATCTTTAAATGATTTAAACCANCGATTAGCCAAGCTATTTGGCTGTGTCCGTGTTGTTTGGAATGATAGTCTAGCTTACTGTCAACAGAAGTATAAATTAGGAGAAAAAAAACCTACTAATTCAGAACTACAAAAGCTTTTTATTACTCAAGCTAAAAAGACTGAATATAGAGAATGGCTATCAGAAGTTTCTGCTATACCATTGCAACAATCTTTAAATGATTTAAACCAGGCTTATCAAAACTTTTTTCAATCAACTAAAGGTGAGAGAAAAGGTAAACCTGTTAAACCTCCGCGATTCAAAACTAGAAAGTCAAAGCAAGCAGCTAGGTTGACAAAAGGAGGTTTTAAACTTGGTCAGCATAAAGTCTATTTAGCTAAGATTGGACAGTTGAAAATTGTTTGGTCAAGGGAACTACCCGCTATTCCATCATCAGTAACAGTAATCAAAGATTCAGCTAATAGATATTTTCTGAGCTTCGTAGTAGAAACTTGTGCCAAACTGTTGCCTAAAACTGATAATTCAGTAGGTATAGATTTAGGAATTAAAACTTTTGCTACATTGAGTAATGGTCAAAAAATTGATGCGCCTAAACCCTTGAAAAAACGGATTAAGAAGTACAGAAAATTAAGCAAATCATTATCTGACAAAACTAGGGGGTCGAATCGNTAGATATTTTCTGAGCTTCGTAGTAGAAACTTGTGCCAAACTGTTGCCTAAAACTGATAATTCAGTAGGTATAGATTTAGGAATTAAAACTTTTGCTACATTGAGTAATGGTCAAAAAATTGATGCGCCTAAACCCTTGAAAAAACGGATTAAGAAGTACAGAAAATTAAGCAAATCATTATCTGACAAAACTAGGGGGTCGAATCGTTATGAAAAAGCTAGGCTAAGAATAGCTAAGTTCCATGCTAAATTGAAAGATACAAGGACAGATTTTTTGCATAAATTATCCACTAAAATAATTCGTGAAAACCAAACAATTGTTTTAGAGGACTTGAATGTTTCTGGAATGATGAAAAACCGTAAATTATCCAGAGCAATATCTGATTTAGGTTGGCGAGAATTCCGAACGCTTTTAGAAGGAAAAGCTGAAAAATACGGTCGTGATTTTAGAGTGATTAATCGTTGGGAGCCAACATCTCAAATTTGCTCTAGCTGTGGATTCAAAGGTGGAAAGTTAGACCTTTCAGTTAGGGAGTGGGAATGTTTGAACTGTGGTACAAAGCACGACCGTGATGAAAATGCAGCAATAAACATATTAGTCGCGGGCGGGCAGTCCGAGACAAAAAACGGACGTGGAGGCAAGCATAAGACTACCGCCAAGGTAGCAGCAGTCAATGAAACGTCAACCCGCCGAGGAGCTAAGGCTCGGTAGGAATCCCTGTGCCTTTAGGCCGGGGAGGATGTCAAGTTATAATCTTCAGCAAAGTTGATTATCCATACTTAAAAACACTCAGATAATTGACAATATTATCCGTAATTAAGGGAAACATTAATATGACTAATCGTTTAGCTAAATCCCAAAGTCTTTATCTTCGCAAACACGCAGAAAATCCTGTAGATTGGTGGCCTTGGTGTGAGGAAGCTTTAGAAACTGCAAAGCAACAAGATAAGCCGATTTTTCTATCAATTGGTTATTCAAGTTGTCACTGGTGTACTGTTATGGAAGGAGAGGCTTTTTCTGATGAGAAAATCGCTCAATATTTGAATGAAAAATTTTTACCAATTAAAGTAGATAGGGAAGAAAGACCTGATGTAGATAGTATCTATATGCAGGCATTACAAATGTTAACTGGACAGGGTGGTTGGCCGTTAAATATATTCTTAACTCCTGATGATTTAATACCTTTTGTTGGTGGTACTTATTTCCCTGTTGAACCTCGTTACGGACGACCAGGATTTTTAGAGGTTTTGCAAAAAATTAGAGGTTTTTATGATTTGGATAAAAACAAACTTGACTCTTTAAAAACGGAAATGTTAAATGGTTTAAGGCAGTCAGTTTTATTACCAGAAGCAGAAGATTTAAGCGAAGAAGTATTACAAAAAGGTTTAGAAGTTAGTACAGCAATTATTAGCGATCGCTACTCTCAACAAAGTTTTCCCATGATGCCTTATGGTGAAGCAGCTTTACAGGGAACAAGGTTTAATTTTGAATCTCAATATAACGGCAATGAAATTTGTTTAAAAAGAGGATTAGATTTAGCTTTAGGCGGAATTTATGACCATGTTGCGGGAGGTTTTCATCGTTATACGGTAGATGCTACTTGGACAGTTCCCCACTTTGAAAAAATGCTCTACGATAACGGTCAAATTGTTGAATATTTAGCTAATTTATGGAGTGCAGGATATCAAGAACCAGCTTTTAAACGAGGAATTATTGAAACAGTAAATTGGCTAAAAAAAGAAATGACTGCACCTGCCGGATTTTTCTATGGTTCCCAAGATGCTGATAGTTTTACTACTCCAGATGAAGTCGAACCAGAAGAAGGAGCTTTCTATGTTTGGAGTTATAAAGAATTAGAAAATTTGTTAACCTCGGCAGAATTATCTGAACTATCAGAACAATTTTTTCTTACCTCTAAAGGCAACTTTGAAGGAAAAATTGTTTTGCAAAGAAAGGAAGCAGGAGAGTTAAGTGAAACTGTAGAAAATTCTCTATCTAAATTATTTGAAGTGCGGTATGGTGCTAAACCTTTTAATCTAGAAACTTTTCCACCAGCAACAAATAATTACGAAGCAAAAAATAATAATTGGTCTGGCAGAATTCCCGCAGTAACAGACACTAAAATGATTGTTGCCTGGAATAGTTTAATGATTTCTGGATTAGCAAGAGCAGCCACAGTATTTAACAACTCAGAGTATCTAGAATTAGCCATTAATGCTGCTAATTTTATTATCAAAAATCAGTGGATTGATGGACGTTTTCAGCGACTAAATTATGAGGGAAAACCAGCAGTAATTGCCCAGTCAGAAGATTATGCTTTGTTTATTAAAGCATTACTAGATTTACAGCAAGCTTCGATTAGTTTAGAAACTTCATCAAATAGTGATTTATGGTTAGAAACAGCAATAAAATTACAAGATGAATTTGATGAATTTTTATGGAGTCTTGAAGCAGCAGGTTATTACAATGCTTCTACAGATGTTAGTGGAGAATTAATATTACGAGAAAGGAATTATATTGATAATGCAACTCCGGCAGCAAATGGCATAGCAATTGCTAATTTAGTACGTCTATCTTTGCTAACTGAAGAATTACATTATCTTGACAGAGCTGAGTCAGCCTTAACAGCTTTTAGCAGCATAATGAAAAAATCTCCTCAAGCTTGTCCGAGTTTATTTGTTGCCCTAGACTGGTACAGAAATCAAACTTTAGTCAGAACTTCTGAAGCAGAAATTTCTAATTTAATTACTCAGTATTTTCCTACTGCTATTTATAAGAGAGAAACTGATTTGCCAGAAAATTCCGTAGGGTTAGTTTGTCAAGGTTTGATTTGTAAAAAACCATCTTTAAGTCAACAGGAATTATTAGAACATTTAGAGCAAAGTCAAAATCGTTGGGCGAAATAAGAATTTGTTAGGTTTAAGGTAGTAGGTNAAATTTCTAATTTAATTACTCAGTATTTTCCTACTGCTATTTATAAGAGAGAAACTGATTTGCCAGAAAATTCCGTAGGGTTAGTTTGTCAAGGTTTGATTTGTAAAAAACCATCTTTAAGTCAACAGGAATTATTAGAACATTTAGAGCAAAGTCAAAATCGTTGGGCGAAATAAGAATTTGTTAGGTTTAAGGTAGTAGGTGTTATGTGAGATAAATAATTTAACACCTACTACTCAAGAAAAAAAGCAAATAAAATAAAACTTTTGATTTTGTGACCAAAAAATAAGGTTTTAAGACTCCCGTTTTAAGAGGATGAAAAATTTTCAATTGAGTATTTCCAGCCTCTGGAAAAAGCTGCGAGTTACTGATAACTGATAACTGAAATAACAATCTATGTCAGCTAAAGATATATTCCATAATACTGTTCGTTTAGCCTGAGAAAAAAAGAGATGGATAATTACTCACGACCCTTTATTTATTAAAGTAGAAGAGCTAGATTTTTTTATAGATTTAGCAGGATAAAAATTTATAGGAGCAGAGAAAGATGGTCTCAAGATTGCTGTAGAGATTAAATCTTTTATTGGTGCATCAGATTTAACCAGCTTTTATGGAGCTTTAGGTCAATTTCTTAGTTATCGTTCTGCTCTTAGAAAAAAACAACCAGAGAGAGTTTTATATTTAGCAATTAGCCAAGATATTTACAGTGATTTTTTCAGCAATCAATTTATTCAAGAATTAATTGCTGAACATCAACTCAAATTAGTAATTTTTGAAGTGATGAAAGAGGAAATTGTTTTATAGAAAAAATAAATTATCAAGAATTAGTTCAAACTATTTTGACAAAACACTCAAGTAATGACTTAGATAAAGACACAGAAGTACAATTAATTTTTGACACAAAACGGGAGCATTATCAAGTAATTAATTTAGTATGGAAAGAGCAAAAACTAGTTTATGGCTGTGTTATTCATGTTGATATAAAAGAGGGTAAAATTTGGATTCAGAGGGATAGAACTGAAATAGGAATAGCAAATGAGTTAGTAGCTGCTGGAGTTCCTAAAAAAGATATTATTTTAGCTTTTAAAGCTCCCTATTTACGTCAATTTACTGAATTTGCAGTGGAATAAGCGATACCATAAATCATATTTTAAAGTGAGAAGTTGCATTGAACTTAAACGTAGGTTTGGTTGAATTACGAAAGTAAATTATTTCAGCCTACAACTAAGGGTATTTTTGCCAAAAATTATTTCAATAAAATCATAAAAGGATTAGTTATTTGATTTGTTCGGTGATTAATATCACTGTTGCTGTTGACTAAATGAGTATAAAACTATCTCTAAATTTTAGATTTAATTATAAAGCAACCCTAAATTGGTTGTAAGATTTTCGCTTGGGTTTGGAGACCAAATCCCTACAGTTTTTTTCACAAATTATTTCTTATAGCTATTATGTTGAGTAACGCATCTTTAAAAAAGAGCGGCAATGGATGGGAATTTGCTAGTGAGGAAATTTTAGAGGATTTTCTTTATGAAAATTTGGAAATTTTACTGGGTTTGAATGTCTTAGACAGACAATATATTGTGAATAGTCAAAGGTGCGATATTTTAGCTTTTGATAGTCAGAAAAAATTAGTAATTTTAGAGTTAAAAAATGTTGAGGATAGGGGAATTGTTCAACAGTTGACTCGTTATTATGATGCTTTATTAGATGAGAAACCTTTTAGTGACAAAGTTGATTATCAACAACCTGTAAGATTAGTAGCAATTACTCCTAGTTTTCATCGGGATAATTTTACAGATAGAAAGTATCATACTCTTGACTTTCAGTTTTTAGAGTTTTCTGTTATTCAAGATGAGGATAAGTTTTATCTCTATTTGAGAGATGTTGATAATGGAGAGATTTCAAAGGCAATTCTTCCTTATCAAGAACTAGAAAATGATTTAGATTTACCAGCTCCACCTAAAGCACTTTTGAAAGTTGTAAATAATTTAGATTCTCAACAGCAGGAAGAAGTATTGAAGGTTCGACAAAAAATTTTGGGGTTTGACACTAGGATGCGAGAATTTTATTATGCTGGGAGTGTTAGGAGATATGGTAATGGTAATAATAAAACCAGTAAATTTTCTGCTGAATTTTGCTCAAATACTAAAGGTGAATTAATATTGTTTCTATGGCTACCTTCACAAGATAATAAAAGAATAGTAAGAACATTAGTATATACAGATTGGAAAGGTGAATTAATTATTGTAGGTACTTGTCGTAAAGGAATTGGTGTAATAAATGTACATGGAGTAATTGGCTTAAATAATGTCGGTGATACACCTATAGAAACTGATAATAAATCTCTAGGTTCATTAGTTGATTTAGCACTCCAAAAATGGTTAGAAAGAATTTGAAAAAAAATTCTAGCAATCGTCAATCATTTCTGAAAACAACTGTAATAGTCNTTAGCACTCCAAAAATGGTTAGAAAGAATTTGAAAAAAAATTCTAGCAATCGTCAATCATTTCTGAAAACAACTGTAATAGTCTGGTCTTTTCATCCGATTTTTACTAGGGCAAAGAAGACCAAACCCCTACAATAAAATAGTACAAATTCTGCAGATATGGAGTAATTTCAGGATTGTCAAAAACGATGGGAAGCAACAACAGGAGAAGAATTAAAAACAGAAGTTTGAGATGCCGATAAATCTCTAGACTCATTAATTTATTTAGCACTCCAAAAATGGTTAGAAAGAATTTGAAAAAAAATTCTAGCAATCGTCAATCATTTCTGAAAACAACTGTAATAGTCTGGTCTNAAAGAATTTGAAAAAAAATTCTAGCAATCGTCAATCATTTCTGAAAACAACTGTAATAGTCTGGTCTTTTCATCCGATTTTTACTAGGGAAAAAAGACCAAACCCCTACAATAAAATAGTACAAATTATGCAGATATGGAGTGATTTATGGATGATAAAAAACCAGAGGAAGTAATGGCATGACAAGACTTAAAAACAGAAGTTTGAGATGCTTATAAATCTCTAGAATCATTAATTGACTTAGCACTCCAAAAATGGTTAGAAAGAATTTGAAAAAAAATTCTAGCAATCGTCAATCATTTCTGAAAACAACTGTAATAGTCTGGTCTNAAAGAATTTGAAAAAAAATTCTAGCAATCGTCAATCATTTCTGAAAACAACTGTAATAGTCTGGTCTTTTCATCCGATTTTTACTAGGGTTGAGAGACCAAACACCCTAGGATAAAATAGTACAACTTATAAAGATATGGAGTGATTTAAGGATTGTCAAAAACTATGGGAAGCAACAACAGGACAAGAATTAAAAACAGAAGTTTGAGATGCCGATAAATCTCTAGAATCATTAATTGACTTAGCACTGCAAAAATGGTTAGAAAGAATTTGAAAAAAATTTATAGCGATTGTCAATGACTTGTGAAAAAAAACTGTAATTTTC
>NZ_LGSU01000132.1 GCF_002260545.1 Hydrocoleum sp. CS-953
GATCTTGACTGCTAGCTTTTTTCTCTGCCGAACAACAGGCATGATCGCTAACTATCCAGTCAATTTGTCGGTTTAATACTGCTTGCCATAAATATTCTACATCTTCACGGGGACGAATAGGTGGGTTTACTTTTGCCCATTTGCCTGTAGGTGCATCTACATCTAATAATAAATGCCCCACTGTCACTTCTCGGCGAAAGTTGATATGAGGAAATGTTGCTTGCATCATTAATGCTGCTTCCACTGCTTTCCGGGAACTCAGATGCAATAAATTAATATTCAGACAATTGGTTTCATAAGCTAAATAGGAAGCAAGAAAAATCGCTAATCCTTCAGAATGGGGAGGACGAGCTGCACTATAAGCTTTGAGACCAGTAAGAGAACTATCATTTTGGACTATTTTAGTGTAGGCATTGAGAATATCGGCAATTTCACAGTGCAAACTCAAACTAATATAATCCTGCATTTCTGGGTAAGTTTCCTGTAATTTAGTTAACCCCCGCATGATAAATTCAAAATGAGCAAAATCATATCTTTCTGACTTGTTAATCATCAAAAATAGGTTTTGCTGGTCTGACATTCCGTGTAAACCATAGCCTCCATAAAACATAAATATTTTGAATGATGAAACCCCATATTCCTCAAATAATAACTGTAATTCATCAATATGACTACTGCTAATGGGGGCGAGATGGTAGCAGTAGTCTACATAAAAATTACCTTCTGAAAGTTTCAATGCTTGAGGAAAAAAATCTTTGTAAGCACCGCCTCGGTTGAGATAATATTGCCCAGTACGAATATAAGTTAAACCCGTTGTCACCCCACCCATAGCAGCAGCTTTTGTTTCTGTAATAGCATCTTGAGGTAGAGGTTGATAAATACCAATATGTTGATGGGAGTCTACTAACCCTGGAAAACCTAATAATTCTTTGGCATCAAATACCTCATTAGCTAATTCTGGGTTAATTTCTGGAGCGATGTGAGCAAACTTGCCATTTTTAATTCCTAAGTCGAGGCGATCAATAGAATTATGATTTGGGCGTACTACCTGTACATTTTTAATAACTAAATCGAAATCTGCAGTTTCTGACATTTTTTCTCCCCAATAATTCAGCAATATTTTTATTTTGACATAATTAGAAATTATACAAAAGTATCTGATATAGCTTTTTCGGCTCCGTTTTGGAATNATTTATAGCTTTGGAGATATGATAATGAAAAGAATTTTATATTATCATCAACAATCACACTTTGCTCGAAAAATTCGGATATTGTTAGCAGAAAAAAAATTAGATTATGAACTCAAGGAAGTTAATCTCAAGAATAAACCAGCTGAATTTCTGAAAATTTCTCCCATTGGTAGTGTACCTGTGTTTGTAGAAGAAGATGGCACAATCATTTGGGATTCTACATTAATTGCTGAGTATTTAGACGAAACTTATCCAGAACCAAACTTTTACCCTACTCATCCCAAGGCAAAACTTGAATGTCGTAAATGGGAAGATTTAGGAGATAATTTAGGGGATAGTGTTACCAATTTATGGAAGTTAAATTTGACAAACAATTTTGCCCCTCCTGAGTATCGAACAAGATTAGAAACGGCAATTAATCGTCTCTTAACAGTTTTTGAGCAACAATTAGCTAAATCTAAGTATTTGTTAGGTGATGAAGAATGGACGATAGCAGATGTAGCAGTATTATGTTCTTTGGGTTACTACAACCTTCGGTTAAATGAAGATTGGCTTTTGGAATATGATAATTTAAAAAATTGGTTCAATAGATTACATCAACGTGAATCAGTCAGCTCTACTGTTCCGGAGTAGGGAGTAGGTAGGGATGTTTTGCTGTGCGACATGTTTGCGTAGCATTCCGGAACGGAAAACGCATTTTTGCCTGTGCAACGTCCCTACAGAGTTAGGAGGAATAGGAATTATAGAACCCATTTGGTATCTATAATTTCAGGACTAAAGCCATGTGAACCCCCCAAACCCGGTTTGTCCTAGACTTCTATTGCTCATGCGCAACGATTTATCCTAGAAACCGGGTACGAAAGTGCGTAAGTCCTAAATTTATTACTTTTAGGGTTTAGTCGTTGCGATCGCCTCAAGTTAAAAGTCAAAAGTTAAAAGTTAAAGATTGTATGTTGGGTCAATGTAATTGTTAATATTAGTAATAAATAATGTAATGGAAGTTTTAAATTGTGGAATATAAAGAAAAGCTAAATAATAGTTAATAT
>NZ_LGSU01001320.1 GCF_002260545.1 Hydrocoleum sp. CS-953
CTAACGCACCGAAACATTTGGGATCGCACTGCGTTAATTCAATGTAACTTACCCTACAAGGTGGCTTACACCTAGAAACTACTCTTTGTTTAGGGCGGGTTTGTATAAATCTTAGAGTCAGCATGAAAATTCTAGCTAAAACCCGCCCCTACTATAAAAATCTTGTAAGGACCTTGCATGCAAGGTCCCTACTTACTCAATATATATTGTTTATTCTTCACTAAACCTTCTAATTTTTACTATCTTTAAAATACACTTTTCCCAAAGCAGCAGGAGGGGTAGATTTTCCGGCTAAACCAATTAAAGCGAATAGAGCAATAACATAAGGTAACATCTCTAAAAATTGATAGGGAATATTCAGATTAAAAGCTTGAACTCTTAATTGCAAAGCTTCTGTTGCTCCAAATAATAAACAAGCTAAAACGGTATAAACTGGATGCCATCTACCAAATATTAGAGCTGCTAAGGCAATGAAACCTTTGCCACTACTCATGCCTTCTGTGAAAAATTTCACATGAACTAATGCTAAATAAACTCCTCCTAAACTTGCCAAACAACCGCTAAAACCTACACTTAAATAACGCACTAAACTAACAGATATTCCGGCGGTTGCTGCTGCTTGAGGATATTCGCCGACTGCTCTTAAGGCTAAACCCCAACTGGTGTTAAAAATTATATAAGTAGAAACAGGAATTAATAGCAAAAGCAGATAAAATAATAGGTCTTGATTGAAGAAGATTCCCAAAATAGGCAAGTCTTTTAATCCGAAAATATTGATAGTTTGAATACCTGGTAGAGCAATTGTGCCACTGTCAAATAATACTCTAGCACCATAAGCTGTTAATCCTGATGCTGCTAAATTTATTGCCAGACTTGAGACTATTTGATTGACTTTTAAATTGACACAAAGATACGCATGAATTAAGCCTAAAATTCCTCCAGCTAAAATTGCTATTAAGGTTCCGAAGTAGACATTTTCAGTAGTAATAGAAACAGCAGCACTGACAAAAGCTCCTGTTAATAACATTCCTTCTAAAGCAATATTTAGAACGCCGGAACGTTCGGAAAATATTCCACCTAAAGCAGCAAAAGCTAGAGGTATAGAAAGTCGAATTGTGGCAGATAGATAGTCAGATAATAGGGAGTAGGGAGTAGGGAGTAGGGAGTAGTGAGCAGGTAAATTAGGTATAATATATATTTGTAATTTGTCTATAATCGTTAAAAACATTATTCTTGCTTACTTATTTCTTAACAACTGAAGTCTTGATGAAGTATAGCATTATCTTAGGGAGTAGGGAAATTAGATATAGTTATTAGCAAAATTCGTAGGGTGCGTTAGACGGCTAAAATTTAGACTGTGAAATTAAATTTAACAATCCGTCGTAACGCACCATTTTATTTGTGTCAGTTTACTAAAACACAATCCAACAATTATAAGTTTTTGTTGGGTTTCCTTTGTCAACCCAACCTACAAAATGCTCCCCCACTCCCCTACTCCCTTACTCCCCTACTCCCTTACTCCTGACTCCTTTTTCAAATTCAAACGCTAAACTTATTGCCAAAAATAACACTGTCAAACCTTGAATAGCATAAACAATAGTTATGGAAACTCCCGCACTCCGCTGTATTACATTCGCTCCACTCCTGAGAATACCAAAAAATAGGGATGTTAAAATTACTGCTAGGGGGTTGCCCCTACTTAATAATGCAATGGCGATCGCGTCGAAACCATAACCAGGAGAAAAGTTTTCAAACAACCGATATTTTGCTCCTAATACTTCTGCGCTTCCTGCTAAACCTGCTAAACCACCCGATAAACCCATGACTGCCAGAATAGTCTGGTTAACAGAAATTCCGGCGTAACGAGCTGCGGTAGGGTTTTGCCCGACGGCATCCACTTGATAACCGAAAGCTGTAAACGACAACACCACGGCTAAAATTATGGCAATAGCTAACCCCAATAAAATTCCGGCGTGAGCTTGAGTTTTGGGCAAAATTATCGGTAAACGCGCTGACTCGGCAATGAGAGGAGTGTAGGGACTGGGGGCGTCCGGGGCGATAAGTGGTTCGTTTACCATGTAATTGACAAAATTTTGAGCGATGTAATTTAGTAGTAGGGTAGTCAGCACTTCATTTAAACCACGGGCGACTTTGAGATAACCAGCGATCGCTCCCCAAAATGCTCCGAGAAGAAAACCTCCTGTCAATGCTAGGGGTAAATGTATCCATATTGGGAAGTTAGGCAAATATAGTCCGACGACAACACTGCCTAAAGCTCCCATATAAATTTGCCCTTCCCCACCGAGATTAAATAAACCTGCTCGTAATGCTATTAATATTCCTAAACTTGCTAGTAATAGTGGGGTGGTTTTGCTGAGGGTGTCGCTGAAACCAAAGTAGGTGGTTAGAGATTCTTGGAATAGGGCGGTATAGGCAGTTACAGGATTAGTTTTTGCTAAGAGCATTAGAGCTGCTCCTGTTAATAAGGCGGCGAATACGGCGAATATTGGAAGTAGAATTGACTTGAGAATTTTCTGCATCATTTTGTAGTAGATCGTAGGTTGGGTTAAGCGACAGCGCAACCCAACAGAAAGCTTATCCACTTCCTGTAGCATTAAGACTGCACCACCACTGTTAATTTTTGTTGGGTTTCCTGACGTCAACCCAACCTACACAATAATTATCCGAACTAATAAATGTTCACTGAAAAAGCTGATAACTGATAACTGAAAAGGCGGCTGAAACGCTTATCTGTTAAAGTCTACAAGTCTCTGCGCGAGAGAAGAGGAATACCCCCAATCTCTCCCACAATTCCCTACTCCCCACCGACGGCCCTTCCACGGCCACCAACAAAGGGAGGTGTCCTTCGTAATGCGTATCTGTACTAAAAGTTAGGTCGTCCCATAGCATCCAGGTTTCCTCCTCTCCTTCCCCTTGAATCCATCCTACTTCTTTAGCAAAGTTTTCCCACACTTCCTGATTATACTTCCTCGTACCACCCAAACTTTGATAAATTTTCTTTTGCAGAGAAAAGCCAAACTTACCATCACTATATTTTACCCAAAGCTGGTCTATTATGCGGAGGTCTTGGCAAGGAAATTGCTCTATCTCTTTTATGTCTAGATATCTTTCTTTTTCTCGCTCTGCAACTTGTAACATAACCTTATAAGTTTCAATATCCGCCTCTTTCCACTTTTTAGCAGCTAGGAACTCACGCAGTGTAAAATATTTAGTAGGTAAACTTTGTTGTGGAGAAACTTCCAAGAGTTTTTTAATCGAACCATTTTCAAAAATATACTTTTTGCCAGATTTTTTCTCATTATTCAATATCATTTCAGAGGAAAGTAATTGTTTAATTTTTGGGTAATTTTTTAGCCAATAATTTGCATTTCCTGCTTCCCGATCGCTAGGTGTAGATTCATAACTAAGTATGACGGAATTATTTGATTTAAGAGATTTATCAATAGCATCTTTTTCTAACTCAGCAAGTAGTTTATAATTATTCTTTAGTTCCAAAAGAAGGCGGGGATATCTGAGGGTAATAGCAGTAAACTTAGCTATTTGTTCTGTGGTTATTGTTTCTCTTTCAGCAAAAGTAACTCCAATAGAATAATAGGCAATATAAGTCCTGAGCCTCAGTATATTAATATATTGTTTTAAACGACGAGGATTATAATCAAAAAAAGGAGCAACCATCTCTATAACTTTAGCAAAACTTTCTGAATCTAAATCTTTTTCAATAATTGGGAAAATAGGTAAATCTGGAGATGAAGTCTCAGTCTCTTGAGATTCTAGATTTTGTTCTGAAACGGAAGACTCTTCTGCCTCTGTTTTTTCTGCTTCTTTTTCTCTTGGTGAAAATATTCTGTCTTTAAATTTTTCTATCCATTCTTTTCCATCATTAAACCTTGCAGAAAAATCAAATACTTCAGCAATTAAACTATGAGAAATCCCAAAAAAGTATTTTTCTTGTTTTTCTGGAGATTTTTTTATTTCTGAAATTTTTTCAACAAAACTATCCAATATCTTTTGAGAAGGTGCAGGAACAGAGAATGATAATTGCACAAACTTTTCCAGAAAACTAAAACCATAATCAACCTTTTTACTCAACTTCTGACTTTCATTTTCCTCTGCTTGATTTTCGGCGATCGCTGAAGCTAGAAAAGGAATAACATTTCTTTGTTTAAAACTTATTGCTGCTGCTACCTTTTCTCTATCCATACCCAAAATAAAAATTATCTTTGGGTCATTAGAAATCATCATATTTAGAGCTTGCAATAAATCTGCAGATTTATCCAACTCACAACGGTCAAGGTCATCAATAAAAACATAAATATTCTCATTTTCACCTACATAAGCATTAACAATTTTAGAAAAATCCTCGTGAAACTTTTCCACAAAAGCCACTTGTTTCTTATAATCAGGAGACTCAAGATATTGAGTCAAATCCATTTTCGGGTCGCCAATTAAATCCTTTAATATTCCCAGAAGTTTTCCTATTCCAGCAAATGAAGCACCAGCACCTCCCAAAGTTAACCAGATAGTTAAAAGTTGATTATTTTCTTCTTCTTTATCTTCCTCAGTATCAGTTTTTTTACCACTTTCCTTTTTATCTTCCTCTTCTGACTCTGAATCTGTTTTAACAATATCTGCCAAGTTTTCATACCACGGAAAAATTACCGCAACTTCATCTTTAAAAAAGTAAGCAATTGGAATAGAAAAAATAATAGTTACCATCAACCATATTATTACCAAAGTCTGGAGAAATTTGACTGGCTTATCTTTCCAGTCAAGACGATTAGCGATTAGAATTAAGTAACTACAAAAATTATAGAAAATATCAGATAAATTACGATTTTTCGACAATTGTTCTAAAAAAGATAGAGCAAAAGTCGCCCAAAGTGATTCAGATTTATCATGTCGCCAAGCATTAAACCAAACAGTTTGAGTTTCTTGCTTTAATCTTAATCTGAAAAATTCATAGATATCTGACACATCGCTGAAAATAATCCGGTCTTTTTTAATCTTCTGCCAAACTTTCTTTAAATCTTCCTTATCTAATTCTTTAGACTTCTTTTTTACCTCAGATTCAAGTTGTTTCATAAAAGAAGACTTACCGCTACCCCATTCACCTTCGATAGAAATAGTTAGTGGCGGTTTAGTATCTTTATGAGTTAAAAATTCAGCCATAGCTATAACATAAGGAGTAAAACCAAGTTCATCATTTGTCGTTGCTTGGTCACCTACTGTAATAATTTGTTTTGAATTTTCTGTAGATTCAGACATAATTTATCAGTTATCAGTTATTAGCTTTTTCAGCCCTTTTTACTATAGCAAATAAAATTTTGCCAATCTCATCTTTTCAGTTGTCAGCTTTTGCACGCATTCCATGTTATAATCAACCATAAAAATTATCACCAATTAAAGAAAAAAATCAATTATGGCAACTTATTTAATAACAGGAACTAATCGTGGTATTGGCAAAGAATTATGTAAACAAGTTCATAGCAAAGGTAATCAAGTAATTGCTGTTTGTCGCCAGTCAGATGGGGAATTAGAAAGTCTAGGAATTTCTGTAGAAACAAGAGTAGATATTACTTCGGAAAAAGATGTAGCAGGTTTAGTTAATCGTCTCCAAGGAGTTAAGTTAGACGTACTAATTAATAATGCAGGAATAGTCAAAAGAACAAGCAACTATCTAGATGATTTAGATTTTGATAGTATTCGCCAACAATTTGAAGTGAATGCTATGGGAACTTTACGCCTAACTCATGCTTTATTACCCTTGATAGAATCTGGTGGAAAAATTGCCATTATTACAAGTAGAATGGGTTCCATAGATGATAATACTTCCGGTGGTTCCTACGGTTATCGAATGTCAAAGGTTGCTGTTAGTATGGCAGGTAAATCTTTGTCTGTAGATTTAAAACCACAGGGAATTTATGTCGCAATTTTACATCCAGGTTTAGTTAGCACTAGGATGACAAATTTTACAGGAATTTCTCCCGAAGAATCTGCTAAAAATTTATTGGCTAGAATTGATGAATTAAACTTAGAAAATACAGGAACTTTTTGGCACGCCAAGGGTGAAGTATTACCTTGGTAGTTTCAGTTATCAGCTTTTTCAGTTCTTCCCACAATTTTATCAATTATTTTTCCCTATTCCCTGTTCCCTACTATGCGCAAAAAATCTATATTTTTTTTGGAGAGGTCTATTAAAAATAAGATTCCATATTGTAGGGGCGAATGGCCATTCGCCCCTACCCATTGTATGACGATAAAAAGAATTATTTTACTCCGAAGTCAACAGATTTGATATTAAATAAATTGAAAGAATAGACAAAAAATTATCTATGTTAAACAGAATCAAAGAATTAGCAACTACCCTCGCACCTCGTCTAATTGAAATTCGTCGCCATATTCACTCCCACCCAGAATTAAGTGGCCAAGAACACCAAACTGCTGCTTATGTTGCAGGTGTATTATCTTCCTCCGGTCTTCATGTACGGGAAGCTATCGGTAAAACTGGGGTTCTGGGAGAACTCAAAGGCAGCAACAATACTCATCAGTGGCTGGCCATTCGTACAGATATGGATGCTTTGCCAATTAGAGAACGTACTGATTTAGATTTTGCCTCCCGTAATCTTGGCATTATGCACGCCTGCGGTCACGATGTCCATACAACAGTTGGTTTAGGTACAGCAATGGTATTGTCTGAGTTGGGAGAACCCCTACCAGGAAATGTCCGTTTTCTGTTTCAACCTGCTGAGGAAATTGCCCAGGGTGCCAGTTGGATGATTAAAGATGGGGCGCTCGAGGATGTAGAGGGAATTTTAGGAGTTCATACTTATCCGACTATTCCCGCAGGTTCGGTGGGTATTCGCCACGGGGTACTAACTGCTGCTGCTGATGATTTGGAATTAACAATTATTGGAGAATCTGGTCATGGTGCCCGCCCCCACGAAGCTATAGATGCTATTTGGATCGCTTCTCAGGTTATTACTAATTTACAACAGGCCATTAGTAGGACTCATAATCCTTTGAGACCTGTAGTGTTAACAATTGGTAAGATTACTGGCGGAAGAGCACCAAATGTGATAGCAGATCAAGTAAAAATGTCGGGAACTGTGCGATCGCTCCATCCAGACACCCATAAAGAGTTACCTGCCTGGATTGAAAATATTGTGGCCAATGTTTGTAGTTCTTATGGCGCTAAGTATGAACTAAATTATCGTCAGGGAGTCCCCTCTGTACAAAATGATCCAATGTTGACTCAGTTAGTTGAGTCAGTAGCTTTGGAGGCTTGGGGTAGCGATCGGGTTACTATTTTACCAGAGCCTTCCCTTGGTGCAGAAGATTTTTCTATGTATTTGGAGCAAGTTCCAGGTATGATGTTTCGTCTAGGAGTGGGACACAAAGACAAACATAACTATCCTCTCCATCATCCCCAATTTGAGGTAGATGAATCTTCTATTGTTACTTGTGTGGTAGTTTTGGCTTATGCTGCCTATAAATATTGGCAGAATCATTAAAATTAAAAATTCAAAAGTCAAAAGTTTTATTTTGGCAATGACTAGCTGTTAGTAAGGCTAAGTTGTCATCACCAAACTTCTAACTCCTATACAAAAAAATTTACTGCAAAAATAGGTTTGAAACTCCAGCCTATAGGTTTTTTAACGATAAATTATCTTCTAACTATCAGCAAAAAAGTATTAAAATAGAAGTAGTAAATTGAATTAGTAAGTAGGTAAAGTAGGTAGGTATAATTATCTGTTGAAAAAGTTGTAGTGGCGGGTTTTACTGAAAGGCTTGACATAAGCGCAATGTAGTTTTTTAAGCCTACCCTACGCTTGTTCGTTTATTTATGCTTACTTACTTTAAGATGGGTTGAAGTGTCTAGTCATATTAACCAGATAACAGAAGTAGTAGCTTCAAGTCAATGGAGTTTTATACTTAATTTATTCCTAATTCAATATTAGTTAATAACTTGAAATTTTAGGAGAAATATTGTGCCATCAGAACAAGAAGAACGGATTAAACAATTATTCATAATGGAGGCAGAAGAACATTTAGTAACCTTAGAAAATGGGTTGGTAGATTTGAAGTCTACAATGTCAGATTCTGAAACTATTAATGATATGTTTAGAGCAGCTCACTCTGTAAAAGGTGGAGCTGCTATGTTGGGAATGCACAGTGTAAAAAAGGTAGCTCACCGTTTAGAAGATTGTTTTAAAATAATTCGAGAAAATCCTGTTGATATTGACCAAACAGTAGAATCTCAATTTTTAAAAGGATATGATACTCTCAAAGATTTAGTAGAACGTCTCCAAGGTCCTTATGGTTTGAGAGAAGAAGAAGGAGAAGAAATAGTAGAAAATGCTTTGCCTGTATTTGCTGAGTTAGAATCTAATTTGAATACTTTAGTTAGTGGTGGAACTGTTACTAAATCTACTACTTTTGAATATGGAAAAGAGAAGGCAAAAACTAATTTTTATCAACAGGTTAAAGATAAATTAAAAGAAATGTTGGAGGTCTTTAAAAAGGGTGATTCTCCAGATTCAAGAAAACAACTAATAGAAGGTTGTAATGGTTTGTTGCAGTTGGATGAAAATACAGAAATTTGGCATACTTTAGTTAATGCTTCTCAACAAGCTCTGACTAATTCTAAGTTATCTTATCAAGTTCTAGCACCTGTGATTATTAAAGAACTTAATCAAGCAGGTGAGTTAATCCAAGCAGGAAAGGTAGAGGAAATAGTACCGAGTAAAGATTTAACAGAAATCGCAACTCCTCCCAAAGCAACAACTTCTGAACAGAAAAAAGTAACTTTACCAAAAGACCCCAAAGAAGTGGTAAAATTAATTATTAAAAGTTTTGACAATAAGCAACAAGAGGCGATCGCTAAATTATTAGTTAAGCACGTTAAGTCATCTAAAAATAATTGATTAAGTAGTAGTTGAAGATGATAATTTTCAGGGGTGTCTTACGGTATAGAAACCGGGTTTATATAGATATCTAATAAGACTCAAATATGCTCACATAAACCCGGTTTCTAGGATTGAGTAATTCTAGTTGTACAGTCCATTGTCAGCAACCCTAAATTTCCTCATTTCTGACTTCTGACTCCTGACTCCTCACTGCTCTTTCTTCTTTGATATTTTCCTCAAGTTTATGCAAAGCTTGATTAACTTTTTCCTCCAATTTTTGAAATTGTTGTTGTTTTAAGTCACTCCATTCTGGCAATTTATTAATAAACTGTTGTAAATCAATAATCACACTTGTTAAATCGTTAATTTGTTGTAGTTCTGGTCGTTGTTTAAACTGCTGAGAAACTAAATCTAATTCTGTTTGTAATAACTTGATAGTTTGTTCTTGAAGTTCTAACCGATTTGACAAACTTTTAATCGTTTCCATGAAAGGTTGACTTTTCCCTTCTCCCTGATTATTGCCTAATGTTTGAGCCGTAGATTCAAAAGAATTTATACTATTTTTTAACTGAGAAATAACCTCATAAATTGACTCTTGATATTCGTCTAATTTTCTAGTATTATCAAATTTAATGGCTTGAGTTTGTGCGGCTAATTTTCGTCTGTTAAACAGATTTAACAATAAAGATATAAAAACAAATACTACCGGATAAATAATTGGTTGCTCAAACATATAATTACCAAAAATTCCGACGGCAGAAGCAGTAATAAAAATATATTCAAGGATTTCTAAAAGACGCAGGCGGTGCAACATATTTATTGAATTATAATTTTGTTTATTAATATAGCAATCCTAATTTAAGTTGTAATATTTTGGTTGTAGTTAGGAGTCAGGAGTCGTAGGGGCGTTTTCCTGACGGAATGCTCCGCAAACATGTCGCTCCGCGAAACGGCCGTTAGCTTCGCATA
>NZ_LGSU01001321.1 GCF_002260545.1 Hydrocoleum sp. CS-953
TTATATAACTGTTTAATTCTTATTCCTAAATAATATTAAAGTTTGTGTTACTACTATATTTTTCTTAGTAGATAACACAAACTTTTTTTTTGAAATACAGCAGATTTCATATCATATTAATTCGTTATAAAAAAATCTTTCATCTTTAGCCATTAGCAAATATTCCCAAATTACAGCAGTTTCCGAAGCTATGAGGTACAGTTGTTTTTATTCTTTTCTATTCCCTCCATACCTGTTCCCTCCATACCTATTCCCTCCATACCAGTTAAGTGTTCCCTCAAACCTAAAATTTTGTACCTCATAACAGCGGGAAGCGCTGTATATTCCCACCTCACTCCTATACGGGCGATTTCCTACGGAATGCTCCTAATTACGCGTTTACGAAGTATTCAGGAACGAAAATCGCCCCTACGACTAGACTTTTTCAGAAAATTATAGATAATTCTAACCGAAAAATTTGGGTCTCAAGCTTCCTCTTTTAAGGGGATAAAAAAGGAAATTTTGCTTGAACTGGAGGTACTGATAACTGAAAAGACTTCTGACTCCTAAAATTTGACTTCCGCTACTATCTAAAGTTCATATTAAAGAAGAGCAACCTCCCGCTGAAGCCCAAATAGAATAGACCCTAGGCATATCCAGAATAGAACTAAAGTTGCCTTTGCAACTAGCCTATTGGCTGGAGCTATTCAAGATGGAGGAATTTTATAGATATGGTAAATGCCCAAACTGGGGAAGACCTCCACATTCGTCTGGAGGAAACACAAGCATTAGACCGTGATTGTACAACCTTATCACGTCATGTCCTACAGCAACTTCAGAGCTTCTCACCAGATGCTCAAGATATCAGCGCCTTAATGAATCGAATTGCTTTGGCAGGCAAATTAATCGCTCGTCGTCTAACCCGCGCTGGATTAGTCGAAAATGCTTTAGGGTTTACTGGCACAGTCAATGTCCAGGGAGAATCCGTCAAAAAGATGGATATCTATGCCAATGATGTATTTATCTCGGTATTTAAGCAAAGTGGCCTTGTCTGTCGCTTGGCATCCGAGGAAATGGAAAAACCCTATTACATTCCAGAAAATTGCCCAATTGGTCGCTATACCTTGCTTTACGATCCTCTAGATGGCTCCTCTAATCTAGATACTAATCTCAATGTGGGGTCTATTTTCTCAATTCGCCAACAAGAAGGCAATGATGAAGATGGTTCCGCTAGAGATTTACTTCAAAGTGGACGTAAACAAATTGCTGCTGGTTATATTTTATATGGCCCTAGCACAATGTTGGTGTATTCAATTGGCCGGGGGGTTCACGCATTTACTCTTGACCCTAGCTTAGGTGAATTTATCCTTGCTAATGAGGATATCAAAATTCCAGATCACGGCCCAATTTATAGTGTGAATGAGGGTAACTTTTGGCAGTGGGATGATTCTATGCGGGAGTATATCCGCTATGTTCATCGCCATGAAGGTTATACCGCCCGTTATGGTGGTGCATTAGTGGGAGATTTTCATCGAATTTTATACCAAGGTGGGGTATTTTTATACCCAGGTACAGTGAAAAAGCCAGAAGGAAAATTGCGTCTACTATATGAATCAGCTCCAATGGCTTATTTAGTGGAACAAGCTGGTGGTAGAGCTAGTACAGGAACAGAAGAAATATTAGATGTATTAGCAGAAGAACTTCATCAACGGACGCCATTGGTTATTGGTAGTAAAGAAGACGTGGCACTTGTTGAGTCTTTTGTTAAAGAGCAAAAACGTATTTCTAATCAAGGTTAACAACTTGAATTAGGTTGTAGAGTTAAATTTGTTGCAAGCAGAATACAAATTGTATATAGACTTCACTTCTGCAACACCTCAATAATAAAGAAGTTTTGAAGACCTGCAGTAGCACATAACAGCTTAGTTATTCTTGAGAAGTATCTAAAAGTACAAAAAACTCCAACAAAACATAGTAGGAATTAAGGTAATAGCTATGACAACTAATCATTTGCTAGAAATAGAAAACCTAGGCCAGAGTATCTGGATGGATAATCTGAGTCGCAATATTATTGAGTCTGGGGAACTCAAGAGTATGATTGTCCAGAAAGGGATTCGTGGTATTACTTCTAATCCCGCGATATTTGAAAAGGCGATCGCTGGTAATGCTATCTATGATGCAGATATTGAAGCTGGTATCAGTGCTGGTAAGTCAGTGATGGAAATATACGAGTCTCTTGTATTTAAGGATATTCGTGATGCTTGCGATATTTTCATGCCAGTTTATGAACAGACTAATGGATTAGATGGTTATATTAGTATAGAGGTTCCACCAACTATTGCTAAAGATACAGAAAGTACCATCAGCGAAGCAATTCGTTATTATACTGCTATTGGTCGCGAAAACCTAATGATTAAGATTCCAGGTACACCAGAAGGTTTACCAGCAGTAACGCGAGTTATTAGTGAAGGGATAAATNGATATTCGTGATGCTTGCGATATTTTCATGCCAGTTTATGAACAGACTAATGGATTAGATGGTTATATTAGTATAGAGGTTCCACCAACTATTGCTAAAGATACAGAAAGTACCATCAGCGAAGCAATTCGTTATTATACTGCTATTGGTCGCGAAAACCTAATGATTAAGATTCCAGGTACACCAGAAGGTTTACCAGCAGTAACGCGAGTTATTAGTGAAGGGATAAATGTAAATGTCACTTTGCTTTTCTCCGTAGAAAGCTATGTAAATACAGCCTGGGCTTATATTGAAGGTTTAGAAGCTAGAGCTGCTAAAGGAGAGGATATTAGTAAGATAGCTTCTGTAGCAAGTTTCTTTCTCAGTAGGATTGATAGTAATATTGATGGTACAATTGATGGAAAACTCAAGAATGTAGCAGATGAAACTGTCAAGGCAAAACTAGAAACAGTCAAAGGAAAAGTAGCGATCGCTAATGCCAAAATTGCCTATCAAGAATACAAAAAAATAATTCAAGGCGATCGCTGGAANGAGGATATTAGTAAGATAGCTTCTGTAGCAAGTTTCTTTCTCAGTAGGATTGATAGTAATATTGATGGTACAATTGATGGAAAACTCAAGAATGTAGCAGATGAAACTGTCAAGGCAAAACTAGAAACAGTCAAAGGAAAAGTAGCGATCGCTAATGCCAAAATTGCCTATCAAGAATACAAAAAAATAATTCAAGGCGATCGCTGGAAAGCTTTATCAGCAAAAGGCGCAAAAGTACAAAGACTGTTATGGGCAAGCACCAGTACCAAAAATCCAGCCTATAGTGATGTAATGTATGTTGACGAATTAATTGGACCTGATACAGTTAATACCTTGCCTCCCCAAACCATAGATGCTTGTGTTGACCATTGTCATGTTGACAACCGAGTTGAGACAAACTTTGAGGCAGCAAAAGAAGTCATAGAAAGTCTCAAAGATCCTGAGATTAATATCAATATTGACCAAGTAATGGACGAACTCCTAGCAGAAGGGATCGACAAATTTATCAAACCTTTTACTTCCCTAATCAACTCCCTAGAAGAAAAAGTTAAAAAATTAGCACCTGTTTCAAGTTAAATAAATCTGATTTCATCAGCCAAAACAAAAAAAAGTAAGGTTTGACTGATGACCTACAATGGGAATTAAGTATTAGGTAAGTCGAATTAAACGTTAAAAAATTCTAAGGGCGGGTTTAGCTGAAAGCCTTAAAAAATTAGCAATGTAGTCCTAAAAACCCGCCCTAGTAAGTTGCATTTATTCATAACTGACTTACTTAATGTAGTTAAATACGCTGAATTATTGAATAATTTGGTATAATAAACATTGTACATAAATATAGTCATATATAGTCAAATATCTTCGTTTATTGGTACATGCATAGCTACTAAATATTTGACAAAATTTAATAATCCTCGACGCCCTTAAGAACGGGGTTTAAATCAAATAAAAACTAATAAATTCTCAGAGCCTAATCGTAATTTTAACTCCTTGATTTATGAAATTAGTTGAGAGACATATTATTCAACCAACACATCGGTTTTATGCTGAAATTGACCGGCTGTGTTTCTTGTCGAAAAATCTCTATAACTATTCTAATTATTTAGTTCGGACCTCTTGGATATTTGAAAAGAAAAATCTATCCTACTATGACCTACAAAAAACACTTTCTACTCAAGCAGACNGTTTTATGCTGAAATTGACCGGCTGTGTTTCTTGTCGAAAAATCTCTATAACTATTCTAATTATTTAGTTCGGACCTCTTGGATATTTGAAAAGAAAAATCTATCCTACTATGACCTACAAAAAACACTTTCTACTCAAGCAGACTATAAAGCAATGCCAGAATCGAGTATCTCAACAAATCTTGATGATACTAGATAGAAACTGGAAAAGCTTTTTAGCCGCGAATGAAGTTTTTAAAGAAAATCCATCAAAGTTTAAATCTCGTCCTCGTCTTCCGAAATATAAAAATAAAATAACGGGAAGAAATATTATAGTTTACACTAAACAAGCTATCAGCAAGAGGCAACTAAAACAAGGAATTATTAATCCCAGTAAAACTGGCATTTATCTAAAAACATTAGTGCCTACTTCACGCTCTTAAACAAGTTCGTCTCGTCCCTAGACTTAACCATTATGTAATTGAGGTAGTTTATGAGAAATGCGAAAAACAATACGACCTAGAGAAAAATCGTTGCGCCAGTATTGATATTGGGTTAAACAATTTAGCTACATTTTCATGTCGGCGACAGCCGAAACTTTTAAGGGTGCCGGAATCAAACCCAAGAGTGATAAATGGCAGACCCTTAAAATCNTTATCTAAAATCATTAGTTCCTACTTCACGCTCTTAAACAAGTTCGTCTCGTCCCTAGACTTAACCATTATGTAATTGAGGTAGTTTATGAGAAATGCGAAAAACAATACGACCTAGAGAAAAATCGTTGCGCCAGTATTGATATTGGGTTAAACAATTTAGCTACATTTTCATGTCGGCGACAGCCGAAACTTTTAAGGGTGCCGGAATCAAACCCAAGAGTGATAAATGGCAGACCCTTAAAATCTATAAATCAATACTATAATAAAATTAAAAGCTTACTACAATCTGAACTTCGGGAAAATCAATCAAGCCTGAGACTGAAAAAGCTTATGTTAAAAAGAGAATTTAAAATTAATGCTCCAATACGCGTATTGCATCTCGTTTGATTATTGATACTTTAATTAATCAGATGCAGAGGAACTCTGATAATTGGGCACAATGAAGAGTGGAAGCAGAAGATAAATTTAGGGAAAATAAATAATCAAAATTTTGTATCTGTTCCCTATAAAAAGTTAATTGAAATGTTATCTTATCAAGCCAAGATGGTAGGGATAGATGTGATTATTACAGAAGAATCTTATACCTCCGCATCAAGTTTTATAGATAATGATTTGATTCCAGTTTACAAAAAAGGTCAGAAAAGAAGAGTCAACTTTTCACCGAAAAGAGTAAAGCGATGCAGCGCCGCCAAAGGGGGTTTCCCCCATGAGCGACTGCATCAAGACAAAGAGGAATGCAATCGTACTGCCAACAAAGGATTAATCAATGAGTAAAGTGAACGGTTCTCTAAACATAATGAAAAAAGCAGTCCCAAATGTCTTTGACCATGGGATAGAGAAGCCAGTGCGTTGGGCGGGTCTCCCGACAGTCACGCAACTGGCGTGGTGTTGTAGTGCCTCCTGGGTCAGAGCTGCGCTAACACGAGCGTCAGGATAACGCCTGCAATGCAGGAGGATTAGTCATATTTGACATTTTTATGAACTATACAAAGATTCATAGTAAACAAATAGCTAAATTTTTGATTAAATCAAAAAAACCAGACACTTCAACAAAAACAAAAAAGCTTCTATAGTAATTAATTAGAAGGAGTAAACATAGATGGTAGCATTATTAGAAAATCCTCTGCGGGTTGGATTACAACAAGACCGGATTCCCGAACCACAGATTTTAGTAATCTTCGGTGCATCCGGCGATCTAACCCAAAGAAAACTCGTTCCAGCATTATATCAAATGAAGCTAGAACGGAGACTTCCCCCTGAACTAACAATAGTTGGAGTGGCACGCCGAGAATGGAGCCATGACTACTTCCGCGAACAAATGCGGACAGGAGTAGAAGACTTTGGTGGTGGCTTACAATCTGAAGAACTCTGGAATGACTTTGCCAAGGGGATTTTTTACTGTCCTGGTAACATAGATAAACCAGAAGATTATCAAAAACTCAAAGAACTTTTGAGTCAACTGGACGAAGAGAGGGGTACGCGAGGTAATCGTGTATTTTACTTGTCTGTAGCTCCCCGATACTTTGGAGAAGCTACTCAACAGTTAGGGGCAGCCGGAATGTTAGCCGATCCTAAAAAGCACAGATTAGTAATTGAAAAGCCCTTTGGTAGAGACCTCAGTTCAGCTCAGGTACTCAACAAAATTGTGCGTCAAGTTTGTCCCGAAGAGCAAATATATCGCATCGATCACTATTTAGGGAAAGAAACCGTTCAAAACTTAATGGTATTTAGATTTGCTAATGCCATTTTTGAACCCCTATGGAATCGTCAATTTGTTGATAATGTGCAAATTACTGTTGCAGAAACAGTAGGATTAGAAGGACGTGCTGGATATTATGAAACATCAGGCGCCCTGCGGGATATGGTACAAAACCACCTGATGCAGCTATTCTCCCTCACAGCAATGGAACCTCCTAATTCCTTAGATGCTGATAGTATTCGCAACGAAAAAGTAAAAGTAGTTCAGGCAACCCGTCTAGCAGATTTAGAACACCTCGAATATTCGGCAATTCGCGGTCAGTATACCCAAGGTTGGATGAAAGGTAAAAATGTTCCAGCTTATCGGGAAGAAGGAGGAGCAGATCCTAACTCCACCACACCTACTTATGCAGCACTGAAACTTAATGTTGATAACTGGCGTTGGAAAGGAGTACCATTTTATTTGCGCACTGGCAAACGGATGCCCAAAAAAGTGTCAGAAATCGCAATTCAGTTTAAAGAAGTGCCATATCTGATGTTCCAGTCCGCAGCTAAACAAGCTAACCCTAACGTATTAGCTTTGCGCATCCAACCGAATGAAGGGATATCGATGCGCTTTGAAGTTAAAACACCAGGTAGTTCTCTGCGAACTCGCTCAGTAGATATGGATTTCCGTTACGATACAGCTTTTGGTAAGCCCAGTACAGATGCTTACAGTCGATTGTTAATAGACTGTATGTTAGCAGACCAAACCCTATTTACTCGTGGCGACGAAGTAGAAGCATCTTGGCGAGCATTAACACCAATACTGAGTATCTGGGATGCTCCCGCTCCACCAGAAGTAATACCTTTGTATGAAGCAGGTAGTTGGGGACCAGTCGAAGCCGAACTGTTGCTCAACCGAGATGGTCGTCGTTGGCGCCGACTTTAAATCAGTTATCAGTTATCAGTTATCAGTTATCAGCGATCAGTTTTTAGTAGTTGTAAACAAGTAATTTCCTTAAATTCAAGTGACAACATGACTGGTTACTGATAACTAATACCCTTTGGGAAGTATTATAACCAACTTTTAACTGATAACTAACAAGTTACATTTAGAACTGTTATATCAAATCCGCTTGGTACGGTNGTTGTAAACAAGTAATTTCCTTAAATTCAAGTGACAACATGACTGGTTACTGATAACTAATACCCTTTGGGAAGTATTATAACCAACTTTTAACTGATAACTAACAAGTTACATTTAGAACTGTTATATCAAATCCGCTTGGTACGGTTCCCGAGAAATCGGGGTAACAAGAAACCGGGTTTGTAGGAGGTAAATGGTAGGGACGTTTCACTGCGTGACATGTTTGCGGAGCATTCCGGAACGGAAAACGCATTTTTGCCTGTGCAACATCCGTACAAGGGCATTTTATACAAACCCGGTTTCTCTGCTTTTTTATACCGATACTACCAGATTTGATATTATATAGGGGTTTAACTTTTGACTATTAGATTTCTCATTATGTAGAAATTTTTGTTAGGAAAAAGAAGCCTACTTAATAACCACCAGGTTTAACGCAAGCATCACCAAAGAACTTAAGCATTTACTAAAAATGAGTACAACACTTGTTGCCTTACAACAACCAAAAGATATCTCTCTCGGTGAAATTGAGGCAGAACTAAATAAAATCTGGCTCAGTCAAAGTGGAGGCAAGTCAGCTTCCATTGCTACCAGAGCAGCAACTTTCAGCATGGTAATCTACGAACCCGAAGAATTCCAGCAACTTTTGGCTGGTTTTGGATTCTACAAAGGTGAAATAGACGGTATTAATGGAACAGCAGCTCGTGAAGCTATTAAGGAAGCTCAAAAAGCTTATGGATTACCAATTACAGGTAGAGTAGACTCTGAAACTCTTGCCAAGTTACGCTCAGAGTGGGCTGCAAAATCACCAGAAGAAAAGCAATTCTCTAATATAGATGTCAGAGGATTTAGTATAAGTGATGTTATCGCAGATCAAAATCCCTGTCGAGTTATTACATTGTGTCCTACCTTCGGAGAAGATACAGGGGTAACAGCTCAAGTTTCTGCTTACTGTCCAGTTCAGAAAAAGCAGTCTTCACTAATTTGTTGTGAATATATTACCCTACGCGGAACTAAAGAAGCATTAGAACGGGTAAGTGATGTCGTAACATCATTAATGATTCCCGATCTACCCAAGTTTGTTTGGTGGAAAGCTACCCCCAACCCAGAACAAGAACTTTTCGCTCGTCTATGCAAAACTAGCAACTGTATTATTCTCGATTCATCTTACTTTAGCGATTCAGAATCAGAATTTCTCAAAATGCAGGAGTTGGTTGAGGAGAAAACATATATTGCCGACTTAAATTGGCATCGTCTGTCTGCATGGCAAGAATTAACTGCTGCTACATTTGATCCGCCAGAGCGTCGTGCTTCTCTGAGTCAAATTGATACAATTACTCTTGACTATGAAAAAGGGAACCCAGCACAAGCATTAATGTTTTTAGGTTGGTTCGCTAGTCGTCTTGATTGGCAACCTACAACTTATACTAAAACTGGTGGTGATTATGACATCATCCATATTAAGTTCACCACTCCTAACGACAAGGAAATTTTAGCAGAATTGGCAGCAATTCCTACTGCTGACTATGGTGAAATTCCTGGAGATTTAGTGGGACTGCGTTTAGACTCTAGTAATCCCAATGCAGGTTGTTGTACTATTTTGTGTTCTGAAACCACTGGTTGTATGCGATTAGAGTCAGGTGGTAATGCCCAGTCTTGTCATACAGAGCAAGTTAGTGCTTTAAGCGATCAGAAGGCAGAATATTTGATGGCTCAACAGTTACAACGTTGGGGACGAGAGGTATTATATGAAGAGAGTTTAGCTGTAACTGCTGAAATTCTCAAATTGCGTTAATTTGGGCAATATAAATATCTGCCAAAATTAATATTTTTCTGAAACAAAAATGTAGAGATTTTCTATGGAATTTCTCTACATTTTTGAATGAATAAATATAATGTAGGGGCGATTTCCTACGGAATGCTCCGCAAACGCGAATCGCCCCTACACAAATCGCCCCTACACAAATCGCCCTAAAACAGAATTTGATCAAATTACATTTCTCTAATGCGATCAAAATTTTCGTTATCTTCATGCCATTAAGGATGCAACATTGTTTTTTTCTACACAGGCAAGATGGCTGTTATACGAATATATGGCTTTTATATAGAATCCGGTTATATAGTATATGTTTATAATTCTATCTAGACTTCAATATTCAATATTCAATCTTCAATCTTCCTATCTCCCCATCTCCCCATCTCCCCCAAATATATAATAGAGTTGTTGGGAAATAACTTAGATTACAAAAAAAATAAAATGAAAACAGATATATTTAGTTAG
>NZ_LGSU01001322.1 GCF_002260545.1 Hydrocoleum sp. CS-953
AATTATTAATTATTAATTATTCGGTCAAATACGGATAAATGATGAGTGAGCAGTCAGCAGAGAAGAGGTAAGAGAAAGGAAAAAATTATATTATAGCAATTCCCAAAAAGCGTGAGGTACAAAATTTTAGGTTTGAGGGAACACTTAACACTTAACAGGGAACAAAAATACAAAAATACAACTGTACCTCATAACCTTGGGAAAGGCTATATTGACGGTTGAATACTTATCAATAAGTCAGTGGTAAGTATAACAATTCTCAAAAAGCGTGAGGTACAAAATTCTAGATAATAGGCAACAGGCAAGAAATATAAAAGTGTACCTCACACTTACTGATAAATGCTTTATAGCGAGATTAGTCTAGAAGGAGAGGAAAGATTTTTTGATCGCTAATCAAACTTAAATAGACTGGGTATTACTATTACCATAATATAAGCACCTGTACAAAATTAATTTAATATTTGTAAGCAATGAACAGCTTAACTAAGAACAAAAAATATACTTGTATACAACAGCAGTAAATATATCGCTGAAGTCAGACTTAAAAATTATTGATCTGACTAAATTTGAGAGAAGCAAGAATTTCCTAATAGTAATGGTGAGTGCTATAAAAATAATTTAGCTGACCTACTTAAAGTGAGCATTAAATATACAAAAATTAATTTTCGTTGAATGTTTAATTAACAAATTAATTAACAAACACAGCTATTTCTATGGGCAACAACACAATTACGTCCCTGTTCTTTAGCTTTATAAAGTGACTGGTCAGCATCTATTAATAATGTACGAGGGGATAATTTAAACTTAGGAACTATACNCTGTTATTGGTAAAACTGTTCCGAAAAACACAGCTATTTCTATGGGCAACAACACAATTACGTCCCTGTTCTTTAGCTTTATAAAGTGACTGGTCAGCATCTATTAATAATGTACGAGGGGATAATTTAAACTTAGGAACTATACTACTTACTCCCAAACTTACAGTAACATAAGGACTTGTTTTTGAATAGGCATGAGATATCTCAAGGTTTTTGATTTCCACTCTAATTAATTCTGCTCTTCGTAAAGCTTCATCAAGATTTGTATTGGGTAATATAATTCCAAATTCTTCTCCACCATAACGACATACTAAATCAGTAGGAAATATAGCAACTTTACTAATCGCCTGAGCAACTTTTTTGAGACACTGATCTCCCTCTGGATGTCCATAATAATCATTGTAATATTTGAAATAATCTACATCACAAATTATCAGAGATAAAGGCTTTTTTTCTTGTCTAAGTTGTTCCCATTTTTGGTGAAAATATTCATCAAATTTACGACGATTGGCCAGGGAGGTTAGACTATCTAAACTAGCAATTACTTGTAAATCTTGGTTAGCTTTTTTGAGAGCTAGTTCTGCTTTTTTGCGTTGAATTAACCCCCCTAATTGAGTAGCAACACCATTAACTAATTGCATAGAATTTTGGTCGAGGGAGCGAGAACTTTTCTGGAAAAAGACTAAAATAGCTAAAACCTTTTTATCTAGGATAATCGGAATTCCTAAAGCAGATTTAATACCTATTTTTTCAGCAATTTCAGAACAAATAGAAACAGAAGATTGTTCTTTAAAAATATCTTTTAGCCATTCTGACTGCTGAGAAGAGAAAACTCTTTGTAGGAAACCTGGATGAGAACTAAAAGTAATAATTTGATGCTGTTGTCGAAACTTGAGAGTAAGTGGTAAAGCACCATTGCTACTGTTACTAGCATACCAACCTCTACTAAATCTAAGCATTGTATTATCTTGATTAGGAATCCATGCTTCCCCAAAATCCCAATTCATAGTTTGGCATATTTCTGCGAGAATTATTTCTAAAGCTGATTCAAAATCAGATGCTTCACTAATAGCATAAGTCGCATTTAATAATAGTTGTAATCTAGCATTTTGTTGTTGTAATTCCTGCTGTAGAGAACGCAAGCGCAATTGATTTTCAATCCTGGCTAAAATCTCAATTAATTCAAATGGTTGAGTTATGTAATCTACCCCTCCCACAGTAAAAGCTTTAATCTTATCCATCACCCCACCCAAAGCAGAGATAAAAATCACAGGGATATCACAAGTTAGTTCATCTATTTTCAGAACTTCACAGATTTGATACCCATCCATTTCTGGCATTTTAACTTCTAATAAAATCAAGTCTGGAAGTATGAAATGAATAGTTTCTAGAACCTCCTTACTACTGGTGGCAATTTCCACCTTATACCCCTGGGTAGATAACAACTCAGTCAAAAGTTTTAAACTTTTAGGATTATCATTAATAATTAAGAGAGTTTCTCTGAATCTAGAATCTTGTTGTTGATGCATGATTTAGTAGGACTAGAGTGAACATAACTACTATTTTAGCTACCTAGAGGAAGCTATTGGCCAAATTTAAGCTTCTTAAAATTGTGTTCGGTTAAGGGGCGTATAGACTTGTAAGACTAACTCTCTCAACTAATAATTAATAGCTGTTTGATTGAATTTCACCTACTACATTAAGAAACCTACAAGCAATTTTTAATTGTTGTATGCACCCTGAACTGCCTGAAATATTATGTATAACATAACCTTTTAAGATAAAATATTTTAATTTAACTAATATAGCATTTTCATTGGAGTGTTGAAAGTACTTTTGAGAAAAAAACAACAGGGAAGCAAGTATATATAGCAATCCTATTTTATTCGTGGCAAAAATATTACTGCTTTTTAGGCAACAGGCAACAGGCAACAGGCAACAGGTAAGAGTTTCAACTTTTTTATCTACTTTTTGATTTGTCGCGACCTATTTAGGATTGCTATATTTTTCTTGATAATGGAAAAAACACACAGTAGTTTTTACCAGTTTTTACCAATTTTATATAGCAAGCCATGATAGATAATCAAGTATGAAACTCTTGCTAATGTTACCTTTTCCTGAATTTATAGAGAATTTATCTTTTTGCTTAGGTTTGGAAACAAAACCCATAAAATAAAATGTTACAACCTATTTAGGATTTCTATATGGATACAGGAAATATAGGAATAAAGATCAATAGGGTTCAGATAAGACTAAAACTTATCTTAAATTGTATTTATTTATAGACTCATTTACTTTCCTTCTTCTTTCCTTCTTCCTTCTTCCTTCTTCCTTCCCTCTTCCTTTGTTTGACTTTGAGTTTTCCAACAGGTCTAATGTTGTAAGTGACTTTTTTTAATCTACTATGGCAACAATTAACGATAATTACCTCAAACTCAAAGCAGGATACCTATTCCCAGAAATAGCTAGACGGGTTAATACCTTTGCCGAAGCAAACCCAGAAGCCCAAATTATTAAATTGGGTATTGGGGATGTCACCGAACCATTGCCAGAAGCTTGTCTTCAGGCCATGACTAAAGCTGTAGCAGAAATGGGCGATCGCTCAACTTTTAAGGGTTATGGTCCAGAGCAGGGTTATGCTTGGTTGCGGGAGAAAATTGCGACTCAAGATTTTCAAGCTAGGGGATGTGATATTGATGCCTCGGAAATTTTTATTTCTGATGGCTCGAAGTGTGATACTGGTAATATTCTAGATATTTTTGGCAATAATAATACTATTGCTGTGACAGATCCAGTATACCCAGTGTATGTAGATACTAATGTAATGGCAGGTAATACTGGTGATGTAAATGAAAAAGGGGAATATGAGGGGTTAGTTTATTTACCAATTACAGCAGATAATAATTTTACTGCCGAAATTCCTACTCAAAAGGTAGATTTAATTTATTTGTGTTTTCCGAATAACCCCACTGGTGCGACTGCGACAAAAGAATATTTGCAAACATGGGTAAATTATGCAAAAGCGAATGACGCCATTATTTTATTCGATGCTGCTTACGAAGCTTATATTACCGATGCAAGTCTTCCCCATTCTATTTATGAGATAGAAGGAGCAAGAGAATGCGCGATCGAATTTCGCTCCTTTTCTAAGAATGCTGGTTTTACTGGTACTCGTTGTGCGCTGACTGTCATACCCAAAACTCTCAAAGGGAAAGCTGCTGATGGTTCCGATGTAGAATTATGGAAATTGTGGAACCGCCGTCATTGCACTAAATTTAATGGAGTTTCTTATATCGTGCAGCGGGGTGCAGAAGCAGTTTACTCCGAGGAAGGAAAAGCGCAAGTGAGAGCATTAATAGAATTTTATTTAGAGAATGCAAAAATTATTTGCTCCCAGTTACAAGCAGCAGGGTTAACTATTTATGGTGGAGTCAATGCACCTTATGTGTGGGTGCAGACTCCTACAGGTTTGTCAAGTTGGGATTTTTTCGATAACCTATTGCAAAATTGTAATGTTGTGGGTACTCCCGGTTCAGGTTTCGGTGCTGCAGGTGAAGGTTACTTCCGAATTTCTGCTTTTAATAGTCGGGAAAATGTCAACGAGGCGATGAAACGGATAACTGAGAAGTTTAAAATTTAGACAGGCGATCGCCTTACAGAGAAACCGGGTTTATCGAATAAATTTCCTGAAAAAGAATAATTATGGCAATAAAGCCGGTTTTTTATTTCGAGCGTTCGTTCTTAATTAGACAGAAACCTGGTTTATCCAAGAAATTTCCTGAAAAGAGTAATTATGGTGATCAACCCGGTTTCTTGTTTAAAGGTTATGTACTTATGCAACTACTTATTTAGTGCTAAAATAATAAATATATATAGCTTTATTAAACTAAAAATAAAAAGATAAAAGTGCAATGATTAACCCCTTAGAAGTAGCCAAATATTTCATTATGCGGGCTTATGAAGATGGTAGAGAAGCTCAAATAACTAATATGAAAATACAAAAACTCCTCTACTATAGCCAATGCTTATATTTAGCTCTTAATGGTGAACCTTTATTCGCTGATGAAATACAAGCTTGGCGATATGGTCTTGTTTGTCCTCCTGCTTATAAATTTTACAGTAAATTTGAAGCCGAACAATTACCAATCCCAAACCAGGAAAGTATTACTAATATTCCCTCATAAATCAAGGACGTTTTAGAGGAAACTTGACAATACTTCGGTGAATATGATGCTTACTATTTGAGTGATTTAACCCACCTAGAATTTCCGTGGCAAAAAGCGAGAAAAGATTTACCGAAATATTGTGGTTTAAAGCCTCCCCTTTTAAGGGGATAATAAATAAAAATTTTCCTGTTTGTCAATCCTCTCCTTTTCAAGGAGAGGTAATTCGCGCATTCTTAATTCGCGCATTCTTAATTCTTGAACTAGTAATGCAATTTCAAGCGAACCTATATTATTAGAAGATATGCGTTTATTAGGAAAAGAAAAACTTTTAGAAATTGAGAAAGAACATCCTCACTACCCTTCTATTATTTCTCATATTTTAAAAGTAGCAATAGAGTCTAAAGAAGAACCAAAATATATTCATAAAGGAGAAGTGAATGACTGGCTCAACTCCCTTCTTAATTGAGAAGACTACTAACTTTGAACGGAGTTTTAAAAAGTTAGTCAACACCTATAAATCTCAATCTCAAAAACAGGAATTTATTCAGATTATTAGTCAGTATCTTGATGAACTAATTATTCATCCTTATCCTACTCAAGCCAAGGTTGAACCTTTACCAAGTGGTCTGAAATTACCTGATTATTAATTATTAATAATTAAATAATTCTGGTTTAAAGCCTCCCCTTTTAAGGGGAAAAAAGCGGTCGTTTGCGGAGCATTCCGTCAGGAAAGCTGTGCGTTAGCTAAACGCCATATCCAATCGACCAAGAGAAGAAATGATATTTCCCGATCTTCAATCAAGAACGGTTTTAACCAGAGGTAATTATCAATTATCAATTATCAATTATCAATTATCAATTATCAATTATCAATTATCAATTNATCTTCAATCAAGAACGGTTTTAACCAGAGGTAATTATCAATTATCAATTATCAATTATCAATTATCAATTATCAATTATCAATTATCAATTAATGAACTGATGAATGGCAATTTTATAAATTAGTTTTAGCCATTGCTAAAGGTGCATCAGGACAAATTAGATTAATGTATTTAGTTGAGGAGAAGAAAAGAGTGATTAAGCCTTTATGGATTTATAATCATCAACAATTTAAAAAACGTCCTCCTGCTCAAGATATTAAAGATTTCATTCAAGAAATTTTTGAGGAAAAATATATTGACAGAGAAACTACTAAAAATCAAATAGTTGTTTAACTATTTTTGCCAAAAGTATCATTTATGAAACCATTAATATTAGATATTTTTTCCGGTGCAGGTGGATTTAGCCTTGGTTTTAAGTGGGCAGGTTGTCAAATTATTGGTGCTATAGAAATAGATAAATGGGCATCAGAAACTTTTGCTTATAATCATCCAGATGCAGTTGTTATAAATCAAGATATTACAAATATTACTAATAATGACATAGTAGCGATTTGGGGTAATAATAAACCGCAAATTGTTATAGGAGGTCCGCCTTGTCAAGGATATTCTATTTGTAATAAAAATGCTGGAGACCCTAAAGACCCTAGAAATAACTTTTTTAGAGAATTAATTAGAATAGCTAAAGTGTTTGAGCCAGAAATATTAATTATGGAAAACGTACCTAATATGATTAAATTTCGGACTCATTCTCAAATCAAAGTTATCGAAATTATTGAACAAGAATTAAAAAAGATTGGATATAATGTCTACACAAATATATTAGAAGCTACAGCATACGGCGTACCTCAAATTAGAAAACGTTTATTTATTATTGCCTCAAAACGAGAACTAGAAAATCCCTTTCCCTTACCAACTCATGGAATATTAACTAATCAGCAAATGTCTTTATTTGGAGAAAATTTAAAGTTTTGTCCGACATTATGGGATGCTATTTATGACTTACCAACCTTAGAAGCTGGTGAAGGAAAAGAAGAGTCAAATTATTTCAAACAGCGGTCGAATGAATATCAAAAATTATTGAGAAATGGCAATAAAATTTTGTTTAATCACAAAGCAATGAATCATACTAAAAGAATGGTAGAAAGATTTGCCACAATGACTTGGGGAAGTTCTGGAAAAGACGTACCAAAACATTTACAACCACGACAAAGGAACTCTACAGAAATATCTCCAAAAATCTACGACCAAAATAATAGAATACTCCATCCAGATAAACCATGTCATATAATTCCAGCTTCATTTTATGCTAACTTTGTTCACCCTTATCAACACAGAAATTTCACCGCTAGAGAAGGTGCAAGAATACAGTCATTTCCAGATAGTTTTAAATTTATGGGTAAACCAACAGTTGTTAGTCATAAACTACTATCTAGAGAAGGTCGTTTAGCAGAAAAACATTTATGTCAATACAATCAAATTGGAAATGCTGTTCCTCCTTTGTTAGCTAAAGCTATTGCTGATAATATATTAAAACAGTTGTAAAATTGAGGCAAATAAAATGTATGTTCATGGTTATTTCAGTTATCAGTTATCAGTGAACAGCACCTCCTACTAATTTATACCAATTTGAAAAAGAATGCTATAGTTAGGTGACACTTCAATTATTAGGTAATTAACACGAGCTTTTTAATCTTTTTGATAATTATTAGCCAGAAGCGCCTTAATTTTTCTTATGTTTCCCCACTCCCCTACTCCCCTACTCCTGCGCTCAAGAAAATGTAGCAAACATTGATCAAATTGGTATTAGGAGGAGCGAGTAGAATTGTTGAATAAATACAAAGATTTTCTAGAACAACAATACTATGCAGAAAAATTTGATTCTCGTTCAAATCTCCATTCATCTGTCTTGGAATAATTTATGTATTACCTTTTTAAAGATTTAGTTAATCAGTTTTCATCACAAGCTTTAATTGGAAAGTATCGTACTTTCAAAGATATATTTTTTCGGTCTGAAAATTATCAAGATATGCTCAGTCATCCTCATGCTTTAATTAAACTGAAAGATAATGATTTTGCCATAGGAGTAAGAATTAATGCCACAATGAATTGTCAGGGTTCCCAAGAATTAGAAAGTCATATTTGGGATGTACCTGCTGTAGTTATAGAATGCAAAACTTATTTAGATAAAACTATGCTTCAAGATGCAGCAACAGCAGCAGAAAAACTTAAATATAGAAATCCTAATGCTATTTATATTTTAGTAGCAGAATGGCTAAAATTAACAGATGCGGTAAATCTACGAAAATTCAAAATAGACCAAATATATGTATTAAGAAAACAAAAGAATACTGATAGAGAATTTCGATTTAAAGAAGGGTATATTAAGCACCCTATATATGCAGACGTCGTAGAGCATTTATTTGTTTATATTCGAGATTATTTAACATCTGATTGGGAAGGCGGTATTAATTTTGGTTTGAAGCGTGGTTATTTGATNATCCGAAAAATATTAAGCACCCTATATATGCAGACGTCGTAGAGCATTTATTTGTTTATATTCGAGATTATTTAACATCTGATTGGGAAGGCGGTATTAATTTTGGTTTGAAGCGTGGTTATTTGATTTAGCTGAATAATTTGGGTTGAAATTGATGGTACAATATATATTTTTGTTGAATTAGGATTTCTTTGAGCGGATAACTGAGAAATTTAAGGTTTAGGTAGGCGATCGCTAAAATCAAGTAACATTAAATAGTAAGGTGGGCAAAAACTGAGTTATCAATATCATGATCATGGTAAATCAAGTTGTATTTGTCCACCATATTTTTTTCTCCTTACTTGTTTAGGACTACCTTATTTTTTTAGTAGATTTATACAATTTAATTGTCTATGATTTCTCAACCCTGCTTTTACCTTATAACTACATTATTATCCTTAATTAACCCAGTATTAATAATGCAAGTTAACGCCCAACCCCAACGAATAAAAGTTCCCACTCCTTCTATTTCAGAAGAAGCACAAAAAGTTTGCCCCCCACCCGCATTATCTCGTCTCCAACGCCATACCGTCGCCCCCGGAGAGACTATTGAAAGCATCGCCGAACAATACAACCTAATACCCCCAACCTTATTAGCATTTAATCGAGTGCTACAAAAAGGACAAGTAACCGTAGGTACTGAGATTGTCATTCCTCCCTATAACGGTATTGCCGTGAAAATACCTAATGGTAAAACCTGGAAAAATGTTGCAGAAAATTATAATATCCGTGCTGACGCTTTATATGAAGTAAATGGTTGCCCAGAAACACCAGCTCAACAAACACCAGAAATAGTTTTTTTACCAGGAGTAAATTGGTCTCCAGGAGGAAAAACACCACCAAAAATATCTTTATTAACAGGTTATCCTTTACCTTTTGAAGCTAGAGTAATTTTAGGTTATGGTTGGTTGTTACATCCCATTAAAAATCAAGTAGTTTTTCATAGTGGTTTAGATTTAATTGCTGATAGTGGTACATCAGTTTTTTCTATAGGAAAAGGTATTGTGGCATTTGCTGGTAAACAAGGAAATTATGGAAACTTAGTAGTAATTAATCATATTTCTGGCAAACAAACTCGTTATGCTCATTTAGATTCTATCAATGTTAAAACTGGTCAAAAAATTGAACAAGCAGAACTTTTAGGCACAGTTGGTCAGACAGGGCAACCTGATTTTGAGGAAGCTCATCTACATTTTGAAATTAGATATAATTCCCCTTTAGGTTGGGTTGCTGAAAATCCTAATTCTTATATGGAAGTTATTTTTAAGTAATTGAAAAAAACTTTTGATAATATCAAAGTGTTAATGAATCTATAAAACTGCAATTTTGAGTAAGTATATCTATTTTCGGATTCCTTTTCTCGTTCCAATTCTGGTTTACAAACTTTGGTTGCGCAGTTTGCCTCCGTTGCCAATAAACGCGCCGAACAACTCACCGTTGCGGACGTGCAACAATATCAACCCCAAATTCAAAAAATTCAGAGCAACGTTACTCGCTACGGGGTTTCCACCAGTTCCTTAGCTGAAGATATGGTAAAAAATGG
>NZ_LGSU01001323.1 GCF_002260545.1 Hydrocoleum sp. CS-953
ATTAAATATATTGATAATTATTGTAGCAATTTATTTGTATTTTAAATCACAAAAAAATTATAAATGGACTAAATGTAAATAGGGTGGGCATTGCCCACCCTAGAAAGAAGTAGGATGACCCATATAGCAAACTTTCATTGGATAAGTAAAAATAATTTGTTTCATTTTTAATACCATACTAACTTTGGTCATTATTGCGAAAGACCCAAGCCATATCCAATAATTTTGCCCAACGTTTCTGTAACTGTTTAGGAGTACATTTGATTGCAGCAGCGATCGCTTTTTCATCCTCACCACCTCGCTTAAGTTGTAGAATTTGTTGTTGCTCAGGAGAAAGTGTGACTAAGAAAGCTTCCCATTGCTCAGAAGTCATACCTAATTTTTGGTCAATGTCAGCACCTAACCATTGATGTACTAACTTCCAATTTTGAGAACGAGCAAACTTTTCTACATGATACTTAAAACGCTGCTGTAAATAATCCCGTTGGCGAGCAGTTAAACCCAACTTCTTATCAATATCAGATGCTTGATAATCTTGTAGTTTTAACCGTAGATAATCAATACATTGGTCTTGACCAGCCGCTTCCAAGTAGGCCATTAACTCAGCAATTACGCGATCGCGCAATACAGCTTCAGCAGGGTCAACAGCCTCAGAAACCATTTGCTCTCGAACTTGTTGTACAGCAGAAGAGCGACTAAAAGCTTCTGCATCTTCACCTTTAGGAGACTCAACCGCCATTTCAATATCAATAGCAGTTTCAGGAGGTTGACCTTTAGCAAAACCCTGAGCGCGTAGGACAATTAACCGTTGACGGTTTCGACCGGGCAAACCAATTTGACGTTTAGCATACTGTTCGGTGAATGCCATATATTCTGCCAATTCCAACTTCATTTTAGGAGTATAGTCTTGTTCCAAACCATGTTCCCGGCGGAAAGCTCGCAGACACTCAATATAAAACCCTTGCATAAAATCCTCGATTAAGTTACAGCGACCTTGGAAATTTAATTGAGTTCCAAAAGAAGCAATATGACGATAAACCATAGAAGCTAGGAGAGAGTGTAATTCTACCCGACCTTGCTTAGAACCAAGTTTGTAGTATTGCAAGCACTTTTGCCAGCGATGACGTGCCAAACTTAGTTGCCAAGAACGAACTTCACCAGAATTTTGAATCCGATTACTTTTTAAGCAAATCCTTTCTACTTCTTTAGCTATACGCAGAGCTACAGTTTGAGCTTTTGCAGGCTTAGTTTTTGCACCATCTTGCAATTCTTTTAAAACCACAGCAGCTAAAGTTTCAGTACCCATTCCTATTACAGTATTTTCTGTAGTTTGATTTTCAACTTGGCTATTATTAACTTCTGGAGCGGTAGTAGAGTTGTCAGTTGGGGAGTTGGGGGAGCAAGCAGTCTTAACAGTCATTTTATTTTACCTCTGGATAATGCACGCTAGGCGTAGGAAAGAAAAATGTAGAGTATTTCGTGTTGGTTGAAATCTTTGTGATTTGTTCCTTCCCTCTACACTTATAACTATAGGAAAGTTGCCTAGACTAATAGCAAAGGAGAGTTACACTTTTCTAGTGTGGTTTTCTTAGATTCTTGAAATTAGTATCAAAGATATTTTCCCGATTCATACTAAAAACGCCCGAAAGCTTAATATAGATTGAAAATTAAGACTTTCCTCAGAAAGCCATCTCAGGAACGAGGAACTGTGACAACCATTAAATTGACAGTGCCACCTGTGTGTCTGTTACACAGGTGGCACATTAAAATTCAAAATTCAAAATTCAAAAGTAACCTCAAACTGAGTTTTTCCTACCATCTCTCCACACTCCCGTACGGACGCCCTTATGCAACGTCCCTACCCCCACTCCCCTACTCCCCTACTCTCAATCTATAATTTTAAATAGCTCCCTTCAGGGGTTCTATAAGGAGAGGTAATTATTAATTATTAATTATTAATTATTAATTGTTGAATCCCTACTCCCTCTTTGCTGTATTAACCAATCAGAGCTGTTACAGTTTCAACCCCAAGACCTTCTCGAATCAGATTGGGTTCTTGGCCAGTTAAGTCAAGGATAGTGGATACCTGATACCCAGGGTCAGAACCATCATCGACAATGATATCTACTAGATTTTCTAGACAATCAAACAATTCTGCTTTACCAGTAACTGCTTCTATCTTTATCGGGGCCATTCCTTCAGCATCACTGGTAATATGAGCCGATGTGGAAATAATGGGATTGCCCAAAGCCTCTAACAAGGCCAAGCATACTTGATTGTTTGGAACCCGAATACCTGTTGTTTTACGTTTTGGACTCATCACCAGTCGTGGGACTAACTTTGTGGTAGGTAGCACAAATGTGTAAGGGCCAGGAATTAAACGTTTGATAATCCGGTAGCCTGAGTCACTTACAATAGCGTAACTTGCAATGTTAGAGAGGGAGGAACAAAGGAATGTCAAGGGCTTATCATTAGATAGTTGTTTAATTTGCCTAACCCGCTGCACAGCAGATTTAACATTGAGGTCACAACCTATTGCGTAAACAGTATCCGTTGGATAAAGCATCACTGCCCCATCTTTAAGAGCTTTAATAATCTGTTCTACACGTCTTTGTTGGGGGGTATCAGGATGAAGTTCGTAAAAAATTGCCATATTTGTATTTTAGATTTTAGATAAAATGTCAAACTATTGGTTTATCAAAGAATAAGCAGAAGTTTGCTCATATATTCCGCCATAATCATATAATTGTTGCTAAATTTTGGGCGTTGCTGAATAAAAGTATGATTTTACAGGAGTGGTAGGGGCGAATGGCCATCTGCTAACGCAAAGCTCCGCTTTATATGTCGCGCAGCGTTAACGGAGTTGTGCGATAGCAAAACGCCCCTACAGGACTCAGGAGTTAGAAAGGAGCTTTTTCCACGCTAGTTAGACGAGAAATAGGTCTGATTTACCGTTATAAATTTAGGAATTTCATACTCTGTTTCAGCAATGCCAATTTTGAATTGACCCCTTTTGAAAATTCTGTAGGGATTTTGAAAGTAAAGGGTTTGGAGACCAAACCCCTACAGTTTTTTTTACAAAGTCTTGGTAAGGATGAATTGGTCTTCAAAGAGAATTAGAAAAAATTTTAGGATGGTGAGGTAAACTTTAATACTAATTTCTATTCCCAATAGGAAAACCTCAGTTAGAGATTATTTTTGACTTTTCTACGGGCGAATGGCCATTCGCCCCTACTGACTTTTGACTTGCGCGTAGCGCTTCCCTAGTTTATGAACAAAATAGCTTACCTTGAATGTCCCACTGGTATTGCAGGCGATATGTGTCTGGGTGCTTTAGTCCATGTTGGTGTTCCTCTAGACTATCTAATCGAAAAACTAAATCTTTTGGGTATTTCCCAGGAATATCAGTTAAGTACAGAAAAAGTGCATCGTAATGGTATAGTAGCGACGAAATTTCATGTCAAGCTAACTCATGCAAATCCTGAAGATGGGGAACCCGTAACTTTTGATCACCATCATCACGATGCAGAGAATAATCCTAGTAAACAAAAACACCATCATGCTCACAACCGCCATTTGCCAGAAATAGAAGCATTAATCAAAAAAGCTGGATTGCCCCAACGTGCTGAAGCTTGGAGTTTGGCAGTGTTTCAGAAGTTGGCACAAGCAGAAGGTGCTGTACATGGTGTTGCTCCAGAGCAAGTACATTTTCACGAAGTTGGGGCAACTGATGCCATTATTGATATTGTGGGGACTTGTTTAGGATTAGATTGGTTGAATATTGACAAATTGTATTGCTCGCCTTTGCCTACTGGTGGGGGTACTGTGAGGACTGCTCATGGTCTATTACCTGTACCTGTACCAGCAGTGCTAAAACTTTGGGAGTTGCATAATGTTCCGATTTATGGTAACGGGATTGAAAAAGAATTGTGTACTCCTACAGGTAGTGCCATCGCTTGTACTATTGCTAGTGGTTTTTGTCCGCCACCTCAAATGTCTTTGCAATGTGTTGGTTTGGGGGCGGGTTCCCAGAATTTAGCTATCCCTAATATTCTGCGTTTGTGGATCGGAGAAGGGAAAGTTGAGACTCAACATTCTCAAGTTAAAAAGTCTGATGTTGTAGGGACGTTGCATGCAACGTCCCTACATTCGCATCTAGAAACTGTCTCAGTGTTAGAAACTCAAATAGATGATTGTTCTCCTCAAGCGATCGCCTATACTTTTGATGCTCTATTTGCTGCGGGTGCATTGGATGTGTTTACTCAACCTGTAACGATGAAAAAATCTCGCCAGGGAATTTTACTAACTGTTATTTGTACACCAGAAAAGTTATCTGCTTGTCAAGAAGTAATATTTCGGGAGACTACGACTTTGGGTATTCGTCAGTCTATTCAACAACGAGCTATTTTGGAGCGAGAAATTCATCAGGTGGAAACAGAGTATGGAGCAGTGAGGTTAAAGGTGGCAAAAATGGGGGATAAAATTGTTAATGTGCAACCTGAATATGAAGATTGTGCTACATTAGCTAGACAGCAAAATCTGCCTTTTATGGAAGTGCAGAAAATGGTATTGCAAAGTTGGTATAGGAATACGCGCGAGACAAAAGTCAACAATAATCTATGACTGAGTTTGATAATTTAGAAATGTCCTAACTTCAAAATTCAGTATTTTAGAATAATCCTTCAAACTCAAATTATGGACGTCAACTTATAAAATTAAAAGTAGTATAAAAATTTGTAGTTCGCTAAGTATTTTTATATAGTATATAAATTATCTTCATTGACCTTTCTCAGGTGATTCGCGTAATTAGGAGCATTCCGTAGGAAATCACCCGTACAGGATAAATGGGAAATTTAGAGCTGCTAGGAGGAAGAATTATCCCTTGATTTTTCTGCCAATAGTCAACCCATCAAGAATTTGTTCTGCGCTCCATAACCCAGAATCGCGATCTCATAAACTTTAATCCTATCTAGCAATGTTGGTGTTTGTTTTAATACTACTTCAATTAATCTCTCCATCTCCTCAAAATTATTGCCCAGATAAGCTGCCTCAGCCGCCGACTCATGCAAAGCTAGACTAAGATTGTATGAGTTAACCCAACTATCTGGAGGTAACAGGTTTAACCCCACCGTTAAATACTCGAAAGATGCAGCATAAGCATTCGCTACCTTAGCTTTTCGTCCCGCTATCAGGTTCAACTGAGCTAGTTCATTTTGCTGCTCTTGTTCATCTATTAGCTCCACCCCTATATTTAATTGGTTGACAATCTCAAAAATTCGCTCCTCTCGTTCTGTTTTTGAGATGTTTTGCAACAACAATTGACCAATCTGCAAGTGCGTTATCTGCTTTTTGTCTTCCGGAATTAAAGAATAAGCTGCTTGCTGAACCCTGTCGTGCAGAAACTTGTAAGTTGCTGTCTGGTAACTGCCATCAGCCATTGGAGTTATTTGTTCGATATACAATTTATACACTTGAGTTTGAGGCAAAATCAATCCTTCCTGTAAAGCTTTCCACAAAGGAGGTGCCGTATCTGCTAGTGATTGTTCCGAAACTATCGCCAGAGTAGTTAAATCAAATTGGTTGCCAATACAAGCTGCCAATTTCAAAACCTCTTGGGTCTCCACTGATAGTTTCTGCAACTGTAATGCCATGAACTCTACTACATCATCTGTCAACGCTAACTGTTGCACTGCTCCGAGATCGCATTGCCAGTAACCTACTTCTGGCTGGAAGTTAATCCAACCATCCTCGTGCAGAGCTTTGAGAAACTGGGTGGTAAAGAAGGGATTACCTTGGGTTTTTTGATACACTAACTCTGTTAGGGGTTGAGCTAGCTCCTGACTACAACTCAAAGTATCTGCTATTAACTGATTCAGTGTTATTTGAGCTAAAGGTTCCAGGGTAATTGTATTGACTACCGCTCCTGCTTTCTGAATCTGTTCGAGGGTCAGCATTAACGGATGTGCTGGAAACACTTCATTGTCTCTATATGCTCCCAGAATTAGTAAGTATTCACAACCAGTTTCACTCATCAATAATTGTAGCAAGTTCAAGGAAGCTGAATCTGCCCATTGCAAGTCATCTAGAAATACCACCAAGGGATGTTCTTTTGTGGTGAACACTTGAATAAATTTGGGAAATAGTAAGTTGAAGCGATTTTGGGCTGCACTTCCAGATAGTTCAGAAACTGGTGGTTGTGATCCAATAATTTGCTCTAGTTCCGGTATCACTTCCACAATTACTTGACCGTTTTCACCGACTGCTTCTAGAATTTGGGTTCGCCATGTTGCTAGTTGGAGATCGCTTTCACTCAGTAATTGTGCCATCAAGTCACGAAATGCTTGCACAAAGGCGGACAGGGGAATGTTACGATTAAATTGGTCAAATTTACCTTTGATGAAATATCCTTGCTGACGGGTAATTGGCTTGTGGACTTCATTGACTACCGCCGTTTTCCCTATTCCGGAAAATCCTGCTACTAGCATCATTTCCGATGTGCCCTTGGTGATGCGTTCAAAAGCTGCTAGCAAGGTGGCAATTTCTGATTCTCGTCCATATAGTTTTTCCGGGATGAGGAAGCGATCGCTCACATCTTTCTGAGCAATTTCAAAATCTATAATTTTGCCAGTTTTTTTGAGTTGCTCTAAACAATTCTCTAAGTCATATTTCAATCCCAAAGCACTCTGATATCTGTCTTCGGCGTTTTTTGCTATCAACTTCATCACAATATCTGAAATTACTTTTGGAATTTCTCTCCTGTTCTCTGTTGTCCTAACCCTTGTCGATAATGACATAGGCATTTGAGCAATATGACAATGGACCAATTCCATGGGATCGTCAGATGTAAATGGTAATTCTCCTGTTAATAATTCATAAAATGTCACACCGAGAGAATAAAAATCGCTGCGGTAGTCTATCCCTCGGTTCATCCTGCCTGTTTGTTCGGGGGAAATATAAGCGAGGGTTCCTTCTAAAATATTAGGACTTTTAATTTCTTGGGTTTCTTTAGGCAACAGAGAGGCAATACTAAAATCGATCAGTTTAACTTGTTTAGTTTGGGGATGAATCAGGAGATTTGCGGGTTTGATGTCTTTGTGAATTACACGGCTTTGGTGTAATTCACGGAGAATGTTGCTTAATTGAATAGCAATCTCCAAAAATTCGACAATTGAGAGGATCGTGGTTTTAAGATATTCTTGTAAAGAAATTTCCCCGTTATCTTCCATCACTAAAATATAACCATTACCATAAGATTCTAATGATAAAGGACGAATAATACCGGAAATATTGAGATTTTTGCTAATGTTATATTGGTTGCGAAATTGCAGTAATTCGTTAAAGCTGGGATATTCAGATGTCAGCATTTTCATAACTACTGCAAGTGATTCTTGCTCTCGGATAGCTCGATATACTCTAGTTCTGGAGTCTACATACACTTGAGAGCTAATTTTATATCCGGGGATTACAGGAGGAGAGCTTGGAGTGGTCATTGATAGTTACCTCAGAGTAGAAGTTTATTTTCACCTGAAACAATAGTAGAGCAAAACTTTTGGGTTCATAAATCAGCAACGAGAAAATTAGAACTAAAATTAGGAGTAAAGCTGCTGAAACTCTTTACAAAAAAATAGTAAGTGCCTTAAGATGCAGTATTACAATCAAATAATCATAAATAAAACTCTAGGATAGACATCTTGAAAGAACTCTTAATTACGGCAACTGATACTGACGCGGGCAAAACAATATTAACGATTGCTCTTGCTTCCTACTGGCAAACTTACTACAAAGACATTAAATTAGGTTTATTTAAACCTATTCAAACTGGCATTGGCGATCGCGAACTCTACACTAAACTATTTTCCCTTGACCAATCCCTTGACAAAATCAATCCTTTATGGTACAAAACACCCGTTGCTCCTCCGGTAGCTTCAGAACGGGAAGGTCGTCTGGTAGAATTAGATCGGGTTTGGTCAACCTTTACAACCTTGCGACAACAAAAAGATTTTGTATTAATCGAAGGTTTAGGAGGACTGGGTTCCCCTGTAACTCATGAACTCACAGTAGCAGATATAGCTAGGGATTGGCATTTACCTACAGTTTTGGTTGTACCAGTAAAATTAGGCGCCATCGCTCAAACTGTAGCAAATGTGGCGCTAGCTCGTCAAATGAAGGTTAATCTTTTAGGAATTATTCTAAACTGTGTGAAACCTTGCTCGGAACAAGAAATTGCTGACTGGACTCCAGTTGACTTGATTGAATCGTTAACTCAAGTACAAGTTTGTGGAATTATACCACATTTAGCAGATATTACTGACTTGGGTAAATTAGCCAAAGTAGCTTCTAACTTAGATTTAGAAAAATTTCTGCCCTTCTCTTAAGTAGGGGAGTGAGGGAGCGGAGGAGTGGGGGAGAAGTAAAAACATAAATAATTAACACACTACTGGCTAATAATTATTAAAAACGTTATTTAGCTCATGTTAATTACTTGGTAATTGAAGTATCACCTAAGTGTAGTATTACTTTTGGTGATTTTTATCAGAAGTCAAAAGTTCAATTCTTAATGATTAAAAATATGGTTTCAACTATTCCCAGCTCAAATTCTGTGATCGAATCTCAACTACGCCCAGATATTAGAAAACTACAACCTTTATTAGTTGAGTGGCGACGATATCTGCATCAGAGACCAGAATTAGGTTTCAAAGAACACCTGACAGGAAAGTTGGTCTCCGAGAAATTGCAAGAGTGGGGTATCGAACATCAAACAGGAATTGCGAAGACAGGTATAGTCGCAACTATTAACAGCGGTAAACCCGGTCCTGTACTTGCTATTAGAGCAGATCTAGATGCACTACCAGTGCAAGAATTAAACGACGTGCCATATAGATCCATACATGATGGTATTATGCACGCCTGTGGCCATGATGGACATACAGCGATCGCTCTTGGTACTGCCAACTATCTCGCTACTCATCGTCAAGATTTTAGTGGTATAGTCAAAATCATCTTCCAACCTGCCGAAGAAGGGCCTGGAGGCGCTCAACCAATGATTGAAGCAGGAGTTCTGAAAAATCCTGATGTAGATACTATCATTGGTTTGCACTTGTGGAATAATCTCCCGGTTGGCACATTGGGAGTCCGTAGTGGTGCTTTAATGGCAGCTACCGAAAGATTTCATTGCACAATTTTAGGCAAAGGTGGGCATGGAGGAATGCCACATCAAACTGTAGATTCTATTGTAGTTGCAGCACAAATTGTTAATGCTTTACAAACAATAGTATCTCGGAATATTAATCCTATAGATTCAGCAGTTGTAACTGTGGGGCAGTTGAGTGCAGGTAGAGCATTTAATGTTATTGCCGATACTGCTAGAATGAGTGGTACAGTGCGCTATTTTAGTTTGGATTATGAAAATTATTTTAGTAAACGAATTGAGGAAATAATTGCTGGAATTTGCGCAAGTTATGGAGCAAGTTATGAGTTTAATTATAATCCTCTTTATCCTCCATTAATTAATGATTCAAAGGTTGCAGATTTAGTTAAAAGTGTTGCTGAATCAATAGTAGAAACTCCTGCTGGTGTTGTACCAGAATGTCAAACTATGGGAGGTGAAGATATGTCATTTTTTCTACGAGAAGTACCTGGTTGTTATTTCTTTTTAGGTTCAGCAAATTCTGAAAAAGGTTTAGCTTATCCTCATCATCATCCCCGATTTGATTTTGATGAAACAGCTTTGGGAATGGGAGTAGAAATGTTTGTCCGTTGTGTAGAGAAGTTTTGTAGTCAGGGATAATTTTTTTGCTTTTTTTGGAAAGCAAGTTTATATTTTAAACTGGGTTTTTTTAGTAAAAATCCAGTTTATATCAAATCCTGTTAAACAGCTATAGATTGGTTAAGTCTTCATTAATGGATAATGGATAATTGATAATTGATAATTACCTCTCCCTTTTAGGGAGAGGATTGACCAATAAGGAAAAGATTTATTTTTTTCCCCT
>NZ_LGSU01001324.1 GCF_002260545.1 Hydrocoleum sp. CS-953
GGTATAATATATTTTTATTAATTATTATAGAATTATTTGAGAAAGAAAAAAATATGTTCAGGAAACAATTAATTGGAATTATCAGTCTAATACTAACAACATTTTTGACAGCTCCTGCTAGGGCTGAAACAGTAATGGAAAAAGTAGCCAGAACAGGAGTTTTGACTATCAGTACCAGAAGTGATTTAATTCCCTATTCCTACATTAATGAAGCAGGAGAATTAGTCGGATATTCAATAGATTTACTCAATCTTGTTCAAGAAGAACTAGAGCAACGACTTGGTAAAGATATTATTATTCAAGTTGTAATAGAAGAAAAAATTTCAGAACGAATTCCTAAACTTAGAAGTGGAGAATTTGATATTGCCTGTGATACAGCATTTACTTGGGAAAGAGATAGATTTGTAGATTTTTCTACTAGCTATGCTGTTTCAGGTATCCGTTTATTAGTAAATTCTGAAAGTAATTTGGCATCTCCAGAATCTTTAGCTAACAAACGCATTGGTACAGCTCCAAATAATCCTGGAGCAGTAACAATAAAAACAATTCAACCCCAAGCTAATTTAGTAAGTGTTAACAGTGTTGAAGAAGGATTAAATGCTTTAGAAGAAGGGAAAGTTGATGCTCTAGCAGGAGATACTGTTATTCTTTATGCAATTAGAGAAGAACTCGGTAAAGATTCTTATAAACTTGTACCAGAACAACCTTATGCAAGATACGGAATGGGTTGTATGGTTGCTGAAAATAATTCTACTTTCCTGAATCTAGTTAATTATTCAATCATCAAAATGATGCAAGGCTACCTAGTAGGAGAAAATCGTTTTGAAGAAATGGTTAATCAGTGGTTTGGTCCGGAAGGAATCATCAATATAGACCCTACAATTATCCGTAACTTTTTCCAAAATGTTCTGATTACTAAAGAACAAGTTCCTCTTGATCAAACTGATTCTCAAGCTATTATTAAATAATTAATAATTAATAATTAACAATTAATAATTAATAATTCCCTCTTCTTATAAATGAATAGGATTGGCTCAAAAGAATTTTTTTTCTTTTTTCTACATGAATGGAGAGGCTTTATACCTTGGTTTTTCGGTAAATAATTCCGTAAGCATTTCCTGCGGAATGCTGCGCAAACAGCTATTAGCTAACAGCTAGCCTCCTAGGTCCGAACTTCGTTAACAGCTTTTTAATCAATAAAGCAAACATTTGCTGAATTTCTACTATACTACTATATTTTTCACTACTAGAATTGAAGCACAATAGCAACTAGCTTTAGTTATCAATTCTAATTGTCATGAAGCTATTAGCTGATTGCTGACCGCTGACTGCTGAATGCTTACATAATTCCATTTTAATTTCAGGAGAAAACTTAGTGCAACTTTATACAAAAAGTAGTTGGGTAGGATTTTTATTAGCTTTATCAACCCTGAATATTCCTACAGCTAATGCCACAGAAAATATTCCACTTCAGCCAACAGTTGAAAATCGCATAAATAGAATTACCACAACTCTTAAACAAAAAGAAGAACAACTGCAAAATTCATCAGATGTCGAACTAGACTCTATAGCATTAGGTTGGGGAGATAGTAGAAATCGAAATTGGGTTAATACTCCTAGAGGTCGAGGTTGGGGTGATGCTAAAAATCGAAATTGGGTTAATGGTAATCGTGTTAATTGGAAAGATGGTCACGGCGGTAGTTTTACTAATGTAAATCCTTGGCGCAATAGTTGGAGCGATCTGGGTGGTTTTTACAATTATCCTGGTGGCTTTAATAACTCTCGTCCCGGTGGAACTTGGAGTAATCGCAACAATTTTTCCAATTTTCGTAGATGACAATTAAATTTAGTTTTTACAGGAAAAAATGTAATGAAAATTTCTACAAAAAGTAGTTGGGTAGGGTTTTTACTTGCTTTATCAACACTAAATATTCCCATAGCTAATGCCACAGAAAATATCCCACTTCAACCAACAGTTGAAAATCGGCTCAATAGAATTACAGCAGCTATTAAACAAAAAGAAGAACAACTTCAAAATTCGTCCGATGTCGAACCAGATAGAATAGCAGTTGGTTGGAGTGATCGTAAAGGTGGAAGTTGGGTTAATACTAGGGGTCGTCGAGGTTGGGGTGATGGTAAAAATAGAGGTTGGGTTAATGGTAATCGTGGTGGTTGGAAAGATGGTAAAGGAGGTAGTTTTGCTAATGTAAATCCCTGGCGTAATGGTTGGGGTGATGGAGGTGGTTTTGTTAACCGTCGATAATAATTTAGATGTAGTTTTTAGGCAAAATATTAGGCAAAATTTACAGAAAAATAAATATGATAAAATTTTCTACAAAAACTAGTTGGGTAGGTTTTTTATTAGCTTTATCAACACTTAATGTTCCTATAGTTAATGCCACAGAAAATTACCAACTTCAACCAACAGTTGAAAATCGTTTAAATAGAATTACACAAACAATTAGACAAAAAGAAGAACAACTTCAAGAAACATCAAATATTGAACCAGATCGCCTTGCCATAGGTTGGCGTGATGGTAAAAAAGGTAGAGGTTGGGTTAATGTTAGAGGTCGTCGAGGTTGGGGAAATGGTCGTCGTGGTGGGTGGCTTAATGGTCGTCGTGGTGGTTGGGGTGATGGTAAAGGAGGTAGTTTTGTCAATGTAAACCCCTGGCGCAATGGTTGGGGTGATGGTGGTGGCTTTTATAATCGTCGTCGATGATTATATAGCAATTTAGCACTCAGCTATAAGCTGTCAGCTTTTTTGATTTTTATCCTAATATTTTAAGGTTATAGAATCAATGTTTTAGCCAAAAGGTGACAGGAGGTAGCAGTTCAATAATGGATAATTAATAATGGATAATTGATAATTAATAATTACCTCTCCCTAAAAGGAAGAGGATTGAATAAAAGGAAAATAAATTCATTGTTTCNGAGGTAGCAGTTCAATAATGGATAATTAATAATGGATAATTGATAATTAATAATTACCTCTCCCTAAAAGGAAGAGGATTGAATAAAAGGAAAATAAATTCATTGTTTCTACTTGCTTATGAGAGGCTTTAAACCTTAATTATTCGTTCAATAATTGATAATTACTTCTCCCTAAAAGGAAAATAAATTAATTGTTTATCCTTTAAAGTTTAAACCTTGATTTTTCGGCAAAACAAAAGTTTATCCAAAGTTTTTGCTAGAAGAAAAAATAACAATTTAGTTAATGTAGTGAATTAAATATAGAAAACCTGTAAGAATTCAGCAGTCAGCTATTTATTTTAGTTTTAGATCAAAGCTTTAGCTTTACTAATTGAAGTAAATTAAATCTTACTATAAAAGCCAACTTTAAAGGCTATATTCATCTAGAGCAAGTTCTTAAGATTTGGATATTATTGTTGATAGCTGACGGCTAATATAGCAATCCTAAATAGGTTGTAAGATTTTATCTAACGGGGTTTGGTCTCCAAACCCTAGCATAAATGGGATTTGGAAACCAAACCCCTACAGCTTTCTCTCACAAATCACTTAGGATTACTATAGCTGAATGCTTACGAAAACCTGATAATTATTTCTCCTAATTTCAATAATTCTGATTTTAATTTAGTTAGTAAAAAATATGAACACCATTCAATTTAATCCTACTAATACAGAACTTACTCCCGATATTGACTACTGCAAATTTGGTCCGATTTCTTTAGTTGTAATTCAACCTACCTCTTTCTGCAATCTTGACTGTGATTATTGTTATCTTCCTCATCGTCAACTGAAAAATAGATTATCTCTAGATTTAATCGAACCAATTTTTCAAAGAATTTACACCAGTAATTTTTTAGGTTGTGATTTTACAGTTTGTTGGCACGCTGGAGAACCTCTAGCTGTACCAATTTCTTTTTATGAATCTGCCTTTGAAATTATCAATCTAGCAGACAAAAAAATATAATACTCAACCTTGCCAAACATGGCATTCTTTTCAAACTAATGCTACATTAATTAATCAGACTTGGTGNATTCAACCTACCTCTTTCTGCAATCTTGACTGTGATTATTGTTATCTTCCTCATCGTCAACTGAAAAATAGATTATCTCTAGATTTAATCGAACCAATTTTTCAAAGAATTTACACCAGTAATTTTTTAGGTTGTGATTTTACAGTTTGTTGGCACGCTGGAGAACCTCTAGCTGTACCAATTTCTTTTTATGAATCTGCCTTTGAAATTATCAATCTAGCAGACAAAAAATATAATACTCAACCTTGCCAAACATGGCATTCTTTTCAAACTAATGCTACATTAATTAATCAGACTTGGTGTGATTTTTTTAAACAACATCCTGTTCATGTTGGAGTTAGTATAGACGGACCAGATTTCATCCATAATATTCATCGTAAAACTCGTACAGGTTTAGGTAGTCATGCCAGCACAATGCGCGGTATTTCTTATTTGCAAAAAAATGAGATTGATTTGAGTGTAATTGCCGTTATTACTGAAGACTCCTTAGATTATCCTGATGAAATATTTAACTTTTTTTGGGAAAATGGCATTACTGATGTTGGATTTAATATGGAAGAAACAGAAGGAGTTCATCAGTCTTCATCTTTAGATAAATTAGGCATAGAAAAACGTTACCGAGATTTTATTAAAAGATTTTGGGATTTGACAGCTAAAACAGAAGGTGAATTTAAAGTTCGTGAATTTGAGTCAATTTGTAATTTAATTTATGATGATGAGCGGCTAGAAAATACCGACATGAATAAACCTTTTGTAATTATCAGTATTGATAATCAGGGAAATTTTTCTACCTTCGATCCAGAATTATTATCTGTAAAAACAGAACGTTATGGAGACTTTATTTTAGGTAACGTTTTGCAAGATACATTTGAGTCAGTTATCCAGACAGAAAAATTTCAGAAAATTTATCAAGACATGACTGGTGGAGTGGAAAATTGTCAGCAAAATTGTCAATATTTCGGTGTTTGTGGTGGAGGAGCAGGCAGTAATAAATATTGGGAAAATGGTACATTTAATTCCACAGAAACCACCGCTTGTAAATATCGGATTAAAGTAATTACTGACTTAGTATTAGATGAGTTAGAAAATTCCTTGGGTATTGCCGGATAATACTTAAAAATACNCATGACTGGTGGAGTGGAAAATTGTCAGCAAAATTGTCAATATTTCGGTGTTTGTGGTGGAGGAGCAGGCAGTAATAAATATTGGGAAAATGGTACATTTAATTCCACAGAAACCACCGCTTGTAAATATCGGATTAAAGTAATTACTGACTTAGTATTAGATGAGTTAGAAAATTCCTTGGGTATTGCCGGATAATACTTAAAAATACTATAGCCATAAGAAATCATTCGTGAGAAAAAACTCCAGGGGTTTGCTCTCCAAATCTCTTGGAGCTTGGGTTTGGAGACCAAACCCCTACGATAAAATCTTACAACTTATTTAGGATTGCTATATTTGGTTACAAACCAAAAAAATAACCAGACAATTTTATCATCTTTGCAGTTATTTTAAAATAGTTAAGTGGCTATTTAACTTTTTTGCTTATAGCAACAGCCAGGGCGATTAGGACATAGACTGATGATGAATCAAAGACCACGGAAACACTTTTCCCACTGTTCCCTGTTCCCTGTNAGGGCGATTAGGACATAGACTGATGATGAATCAAAGACCACGGAAACACTTTTCCCACTGTTCCCTGTTCCCTGTTCCCTGTTCCCTGCTATATGGTCAAATATTCGACTTTCCAGAACTTTTTCATTATGGAATTTTGCCACAACCAATTTAGGATTGCTATATGATATCGAATGTTAGTTCAATAATTAATAATTAACAATTACCTCTTCTTTTCAAGAAGAGGATTGTTTGAAAGGGAAATTATTTTCTTTTTTCTCATTTAAAGGAGAGGCTTTAAACCTTGATTTTTCGGTAAATATTTATAGCAGTTTTCATGTTTTTAGAGTACAGAGATTTTGGTTTAAAAGAACAAGGCTCATATTATCTAGGAGAGAAGGAAGAAGGAAGAAGTTTTGTAGTCTACCTTTGTCAAAACCGCTATAATATCAAATCTGTTTGATTGGAGATAAAAAAATTATCCAATCGTCATAACTACTAAATCTTGATGATTCTCTCTCCTCCTGACTCCTGACTCCTGACTACTGAAGAGTTAACCAATCTATAACTGTTTAACTGGATTTGATATAACTACTAAAAAGTAATCTATGAAAAATATAATCCCTAATTCCAAACCAGGCAAAGCCGAACTTATTCCTATCACTTCAATGCAAAAATATTTAGTGAAAGAAGGTTACTTAATACCAGGCATAGTCACAGTAATTTTTGTCGTTTTGATGTTCGTTTCCGTGGGAATACCAAAATTATATGAATGGTTAATAGCAAGTTATATTTCTGGTGCAGCTTTCTATTTTGTCTACCGTTTGTGCGATAAACCTAAACCTTGGTGGGTATTATTTGGCTCCGGTTTTGCTACCTGTGTAATTTTAGCCAGCCCGATTTTACTTCTATTTATTATTGTATTTCGTGGTATTCTGCCTGGTAATGTGTCAGATAATTTGGAGCAATTAACTTTTCCTGCTTTATTCATTAAAATGTTTTTTGGGGCAGGATTAATGGAAGAATTGCTCAAAGCATTACCCGTATTTGGTTGTATGTGGCTAGGACATAGGTTGCGAAGTCCCCGCAGAGAACAAGTGGGAGTCTGGGGACCTTTAGACGGCATTTTAATTGGTACTGCTTCCGGCGTTGGCTTTACAATGTTTGAAACCCTGGGTCAATATGTACCTGGAATGGTAGAAAATGTCACAGAATTATTAGGGGAAGGGCTTTTAGGATTAGGAGTAGGCTATTTAGCAGGATTACAACTACTCATCCCTCGAATTCTAGGTTCCATCGCTGGTCACATGGCCTACAGTGGCTACTTTGGCTATTTTATTGGTTTAAGCGTAATTTATCCCCAGGAGCGATGGAAAATTTTAGGAGTAGGTTATCTAACTTCCTCTTTGTTACACGCTTTGTGGAATTCTACTGGAGATAGTTTGATAATTTTAGCCACAGTAGGTGCAGTTTCTTATGCGTTTTTTGTCTCAGCAATTTTAAAGGCAAAAGAAATATCAAAACTTCTGATATAGCGCTACGCATTAAGGTTAGGAGATTTTAAATCCTGTTTGCGCAGCATTCCGTAGGAAAACCCTTTTACTGTCTACTGTTCCCTGTTCCCTGTTCCCTGTTCCCTGTTCCCTAGCGCGTAGCGCTATAAAACTTTAGATAAGAAACAGAAAAACGATCGCCCTACTCAACGAAGTTAGAGCGATCGCTTTTCAAACTTAATATTAACTTTTAGCTTTTAGGAGTTATCTTAATCTTGAGGTCATCAAAACTCATATTTAAGAACTCACCTTTCACAGGCACATCTATTAAAAAGCCAATCTTAGACCCCAAGTTAGGATCGTTATCTGCAAAAGTATAGTTAAAAGACCATTCTTTTATTTCTGTCCATTCAGGGCGAGGCTTTGAACTAGATGTTTCGACAGCAGTGGTAAGTAATGTACCAGGATTTTCTTTATCTCCTCCCACAGTCAAACCAATATAATCAGCATGAGCAAGTTTCGCTGGTACTCCATTCTCATCTATTGGGTGATTGAAGTTACAGACATTAATAGTTACAGCGTAATCCCCAGCAACTAAGGGAAAATCGAAATTAACAAAGGCTTTTCCTCCGTATTTAGGAAAACTATTGGCCATCCCTAGAGTGTATGCACCAGCAGTAGAGCTGCAACCACTCATTCCATCAGGTTTGAAATGATCATCTGAGCCGACAGTCCAATCACCATCATCTTCTATATCATTTTCGATGACGATAACTTGTTCTTGAGCAGCAGCTATAGTTGGATTAATACCGAAGCAAGTCAATGCTAGTAGCACTGAAATTACCCATGCCAGTATTGATTTCATCTTGGAGTCTCCAGTTTTTGTGGTTTAAATGCTTAGGTAGTGTTTTCATTCTATGTTGATAGAGTTGAATAACCCAATCCTTAACCCATCTGGGGTTGCACTTAATTACTAAGTAACTTTTCCTGATACATAATTATAAAAATTTAATATTTTCTTTATAAATATAAATTACCCTAAATTTTTTAACTTCCCTTCGGGGAAGTCAAAGCTCTCCCGCAGGGGAGCGTCGTATGGGAAAGCCAGGACCAGGATTCGGATACCTTTATAAGCTAAACGTTCATAAGCCGTTGACAAGCTAGAAGGATTTTGTTATTGTAAAGCTCAACACAGGGGGAGGACATCACCTCTGTCTAAACAGCGGTCAGGGTTTCCCAGACTGAAGAATCTCGCTTTTTCCCGTAAGGGCAACGTCGGGAGTATGTCAATTATATCAGGGCTTATGCAGCCAAACAAGAAACCAGGTTTATTGCCCTGATGATTATTTTTTGCTCTCAGGAAATTTTCTCGACCGACCCAGTTGCTGCGTAAGTCCTGTCTATTAAACTCCCTACTGGTTTAGCATTACCAAAAATTTCTTAATTCAGCCAGTCGGCGATCGCCTCTATTTGGTCTGTTGATAATAAAGGTGGGTTATGACCACAACGAAAATGCTTCACAGTTATTTGAGGATAAATAGATTGCATTTTCTCGATAGTTTCTGGCAACAACAGATAAGATTCTTCACCATGTAACAATAATACAGGAGAACTTACTGATGACCAAATTTGCCAAAAATCAACTGGTTTTAGTTCACCTGTACTAACTCTAAACATATCTATAATAGACAAATCGTAGTGTAATTGATATTTGCCTTCGGAAGTCTTTTTAACAGTATATTTAGCTATATGCTCCCATTCTGAATCAGTCAATGCACCATAATCAGAATAAAATTCTCTAACATATTCTGTTACTTGAGTCAAATTCTCAAAATCAGGATTTCCTTGACTTAAATATTTTCCAGCCCAACGTTTTAAACTTTCAGGAACAATCTCTGGACCAATATCATTCATAACTAATCTGTTAATTAGAGAATTTTTTTGAGAGGNAGCTATATGCTCCCATTCTGAATCAGTCAATGCACCATAATCAGAATAAAATTCTCTAACATATTCTGTTACTTGAGTCAAATTCTCAAAATCAGGATTTCCTTGACTTAAATATTTTCCAGCCCAACGTTTTAAACTTTCAGGAACAATCTCTGGACCAATATCATTCATAACTAATCTGTTAATTAGAGAATTTTTTTGAGAGGCAATAAACATTCCAATTAAACCCCCCATTGATGTTCCTACCCAATCAATATTACTGAGATTTAATTGATTAATTAAAGTCAAAATATCTGAGATATAAAGAGGTAGACCATAATCAGATGAATTGGATAACCAATCACTTTTTCCTCTACCTACTATATCTGGGCAAATAATTCGATATTTTTCTTGCAAAGCAGTTGCTAAATAGTCAAAATCTCTCCCTGTACGACTAAAACCATGAACACAAATTAACACCCTTTCATTATCAGGATTACCCCATTGAGTATAAGCTATCCTATGCTGACCTTTCGGGTTTTTACATTCTATATATTCGTAATTTACCATTATCTTTTTCTATCCTAGTTATCTGTAAATCCTCGTTAAAATTATTCTTTTCTCTTCTTATCCTGCAAATTTGAAACTCAACCATTAAGCATTCAGATATTAGCAGTCAGCAATCAGCTTTTTTTGTGAAGGTATTAAAACAATTTACTTGAAGATTTATGGAATTAAAATGTGCTTTCAACTCTACCATAAAATCATATTTTAGTGCTTCACAAATGCCATCTGAGTGCCTATATTTGTGAAGCTAATTACCGATAAAAGAGTTACGAATTAGGAGGCTCACTGATGGTTATTGGCGTAGCATTACGCAGGAAATGCTTACCGAATAATTAATAGTTAATCATTAATAGTTGATAGTCAATTAATTATTCATTCAACAATTC